>JASLCG010000069.1 GCA_030151885.1 Bacteroides sp. | reverse complement strand
TCACCAGCTTGATGAATTGTAAGTTGAGGAAATGGGAACCCAATACCTCTCTCATTAAATACCTCGTATATTTTTTTATTAATTTCAAAGTAAACTCCCCAAAAGTCTGCAGTATTAGTCCAACCACGCATAACAAAATTAACACTACTATCTGCTAATTCTTTCATCGCAAAAAATGGTTCAGGATCAGTCAATACTCTCTCATCAGAAGTTATTATTTCTTTTAATGTATTTATAACTTTAGTATAGTCTTCACCATATTCAACAGCTACAATCCATTCAACACGTCTTGTATCTTGACAGTTAATATTAGTAATAACACCACTGCTCAAGGAGCCATTAGGCACAAATACAATTTTATTATCAGGAGTTCTTATTACTGTATGAAAGATTTGAATTTCTCTAACAGTACCTGTAACACTTTGGCACTCTACAAAATCTCCCACCTTATAAGGTTTAAATAACAAAATTATAATTCCACCAGCAAAGTTCTGTAAATTTCCAGATAATGCCATACCTATAGCAACACCCGCAGATGCAATTAACGCAGCAAAAGATGTAGTGTTAATACCTAAAGCACCTATAACAGAAACAATTAAAAGTACTAATAAAACTATATTTATTAGACTCATTAAGAAAGTCTTTACCCCTGGTTCAATATCTCTACTTGAAAGGAATCTACGTGCAACTTTCTTAATCAGGGAGATAATAAATTTACCTACAATAAGGATTAATAATGCTACTAATATTTTTTCGCCAGCACCTATACAAAACTCAATGAGTTTATCCCATAAAGCAGATGGAGAATCTACATGTAATGTGGACTGTATTGCCTCACCTACCTTTTCTGCAGGATCAATTGTGTCTAAATTAAATAATGACATACCTGTAATTTTATTTATATATTTATAATTAGTTAGATTATCATACTTTGAGAAGGCATCCTTCTATACGAAAATAAACAAATCCTTGGAAACTATGTTTAAAAAAACTACTTTTGATTCAGATTTCGTAAAGGGGTGCCCTAATATATCGGGCTGAGATCATACCCATAACCTGATCCAGGTAATGCTGGCGTAGGAATATAAACAGAGAGAATAATCCCTTTTTCTCTTTCATTAAATCAAAAGAAAATGTTTAAAAAAGTATGTTTATTATGTACAGGTATAATATGTACCAGTATATCTATAAGTGCGCAAAAGAATAAAAAAGACTCATTGCAAACTTATGCTTTAGAAGAAATAGAAGTTATAGCTACAAGAGCTCAAAAAAACACTCCTGTTGCCTTTAAGAACATCAGTAAAAAGGAAATATCCAAATTAAATTCCGGTAAAGATATACCTTTTATATTAAGTACAACTCCATCTGTAATGACAACTTCGGATACAGGAATGGGGATTGGATACTCCTCTATTAGAGTAAGAGGTACAGACCCTAGCCGTATTAATGTTACGTCAAATGGTATCCCTATGAATGATGCAGAAAGTCATGAGCTGTATTGGGTTAATACACCAGACCTACTCTCTTCTTTGGAAGATATCCAGATTCAAAGAGGAGCAGGAACTTCTACAAATGGAGCAGGAGCATTTGGAGGTAGTATCAACATGAAGACACAAAATTCTCCTTTAAAAAAATATGCAGAACTTTCGGGTTCTTATGGATCATACAACACCCATAAAGAGACTGTAAAAGTTGGAACTGGATTAATAAACAATCATTTCTCTTTCGATGCTAGAATCTCTAATATTCAAAGTGATGGTTATAGAGATAGAGCTTCATCAGACCTAAAATCGTACTATTTACAAGGTAGTTACATCAATAGCAACAGTAGCTACAAATTTATTACATTTGGAGGTAGAGAAATTACATATCATGCTTGGGATGGTATATCTAAATATGACTTAAAGCATAATAGAAGATATAATCCGAATGGTAAAATAAAAATTGACAATAAGACGGTAGGCTTTTATGATGATCAAGTAGATAATTATAAACAACAAAACTATCAGCTTATAGCAAACCACTATTTTAATAAAAACTGGAAACTTAATTGGGCCCTACATAGAACGAATGGCTATGGTTTTTATCAAGAGTACAAGAATAATCAAACTCTAAAAGAATATGGTATTGAGCCTTATGTAATAGAGGGTACTACTGTTAAAAAACAGAACTTAGTTAGAAAAAAGATTGTAGATAGCCACTTTACAGGAGGAATAGCTTCTATAGACTATAATAAAAACGCCCTAAAACTTACATTAGGTGGTGGAATGAATTACTATAAGAACCATCATAACGGAGAGGTTTTATGGATTAGAAACTTCATAGGCGATCTAGAGCCTAATCAAAAATACTACTCAAATACTGGTAGAAAGATTGATGCTAATATATTTCTAAAAGGAACCTATCAAATTGCTGATCAATTAACATTTTATGCTGATGCACAGTTCAGACATATAAGATATAAATTAGGAGGATTAAGTGATAGATGGAATTGGGCGGCAGATCCAGGGCATCTTCAAGTTTTATCGTTTGATGAAAAATTTGATTTCTTTAATCCTAAAGCAGGGTTATCATGGAAAATAAACAACTCTAATAACTTATATGCATCATTCTCTATAGCACAAAGAGAGCCTAAACGAGGAGATTTTACAGATGGTCTTTTTACTCAAAAACCAAAATCTGAAAAGATGTATGACTATGAATTAGGTTACGAACTCAGTTTATCTAAATTCAACTTTGGAGCTAACCTTTACTATATGGATTATAAAGACCAGTTAGTATTAACAGGTAAATTGAACGATATAGGTAGAGCTGTAGCAGAAAATGTTCCAAATAGTTACCGTATGGGTATAGAGCTATCTGCAAACACTCAATTTACAGAGTGGTTAAACTGGAGCCTAAACGGTACTTGGAGCAAAAATAGAATTAAAAATTATGTAACATATATTTCTGACGAGAACTACAAAGAACACAGCTTAGATTGGGGAACTACTCCAATTTCTATGTCACCTTCTTTCATGGGAAATAGTATGATTAATATAGATGTAATTGGTATTAATATTGCATTCCAATCTCAATTTTCTACAAGACAATACTTAGATAATTTAGGCCTTAAAGAAAACTCTTTAGATCCATATCTAGTTAACCACTTACACATGACTTACAACTTTAAAGTTAAAGGAGTACAAAAAGTAACTCTTGGAGCAAGTGTGTACAACATTTTCAACACAAAATATGAAACCAATGGTTATTCAATGAATATGATCGATGCAAATAAAAAGCTAGTTACTGATGCAAGGTTCTACCCTATGGCTGGAACTAACTTCCTTGTACATACATCAATCCTATTTTAATGAACATATTAGAAATTATAGGAACAATAATAGGGCTGGTATATCTATACTTTGAATACAAAAGCAGTATTTATTTATGGATACCAGCTACTATAATGCCTGCTATTTACATATTCGTTTATTACGATGCTGGGCTTTATGCTGACTTTGGGATAAATGTATACTATCTTTTAGCAGCTATTATTGGGTGGATTTACTGGAAATACAAACAGGAAAAACAAGAGAATAAAGAGTTTCCTATTACTAAAACTCCGTATAAATACTACTTAATTTTTACACTCACATTCATTACTGCATTTGGTGTTATTTCTTGGATTTTATTAAAATTTACCGATAGTAATGTACCATACTTAGATAGTTTTACAACAGCTCTAAGCATTGTAGGGATGTGGATGCTAACAAAAAAGTATGTCGAGCAATGGATTGCTTGGATTGTAGTGGACATTGTGAGTTCAGGACTATACATTTATAAAGAACTCTATTTTACTGCTGGACTTTATGCTATCTATACTGTTATAGCTATCTTTGGCTACTACTATTGGATAAAATTAATGAAAAAAGATGCAGCATAAAAGCGCTATAGTATTAGCAAATGGAACATTCCCATACAGTGAGTTTACACAATCAAAACTAAACTCTACAGACTTCTTAATATGTTGCGATGGAGCAGCCAATAGCCTATTAGCTAGTGGAAGAACTCCTAACCTCATAATTGGAGATGGTGACTCTTTAGCTCCAAAGTATAAAGTCCTCTATAAGGATATTATATTAACTATTGCAGATCAAGAGACCAATGATTTAACAAAAGCCGTTATGTATCTAATTGAAAAAGGATACAGTAATATAGAAATTTTAGGAGGTACAGGAAAAAGAGAAGATCATACTTTAGGGAACATAAGTTTACTGATGGATTATCATAAGGTATGTAATGTATCAATGATTACTGAATATGGAACTTTTTATCCTGCTAGCTTGAAGTTTAAATCTGGTGTAACTCCTAGACAACAAGTCTCTATTTTTAACTTTGGATGTAAAAACATGAATAGCAGTGGATTAAAGTATCCTATAAGAGGTTTTAAAAGTCTTTGGGAAGGTACTCTCAATGAAGCAACAGATGATTATATTGAAATAGATACTGACGGAGATTTTCTAGTATATATAACACACGCTTTAAAAGAGGAAGAGTAAAATTACACAGCTTTAGCCTGTATATATAATTAAAAAAGAGCTCGGCAAAATAAATGCCGAGCTCTTTTTATCTAAGTCATTTACTTATAGGCTACCTATTACTATAGTATAGAGAACAGATATAACCAATTTACTTTTTGTAAATTATCACTTAAACAACTGAGCTATCAATTAATCACTATATATTGCTTTCAAAAAAACGAAAGTATAATAACTTATTTCTAACACAATTAAATATTTGCAATACTCATTATATCAGCAAATACACCTGCAGCAGTTACACTAGCACCCGCACCATAACCTTGAATCATCATTGGGTACTCTTTATATCTATCTGTAGTCAGTAATATAGCATTATTACTTCCTTCTAATCTATAGAAAGGATGATCTTCTGTAATAGCTTGTAACCCTACAGCAGCTTTACCTTCATCAAAAGAGGCTACAAATCTCCAACATTTATTCGCCCTTTCCAACTCTAATCTTTGTTGTTCAAACTGCCCATCTAGCTCTGTTATTTTAGACCAAAAATCCTCTATTGACCCTTCAAACAATTCATTAGGTATAAAAAGATCTTTGCTTATATCCTCTTGTTCCAACTGATAACCAGCTTCTCTTGCTAATATTACCAGCTTTCTTATAACATCTGTCCCACTTAAATCTATTCTAGGATCAGGCTCCGAATACCCTTCTTCTTGAGCCATCTTTATAGTTTTACTTAATGGAGTATCTGCTGATATTTTATTAAATATATAGTTTAATGTTCCAGATAGTACAGCCTCTATTTTTAAGATTTTATCCCCACTATTAATTAAGTCATTAATAGTATTTATAACTGGCAACCCTGCACCAACATTTGTTTCAAAAAGAAACTTAATATCCTTCTCTAAGGCCTCTTTTTTTAACTTATAGTAGTTCTCAAAAGAGGAAGATGCAGCAATCTTATTAGCAGCTACTATAGATATGTTATGGTTCAAAAAGTCATAATATAACTCTGCAATTTCATGACTAGCTGTACAATCAACGAATACAGAGTTGTACATATTGAGTTTTATTATTTCTTCTTTTAAAATCTGTGGAGAACTAGGAAAACCATTTGCTATTAAATTTTCTTTATAATTCTCTAATGGAAGACCATCTCTATTTATCAATAGTTTACTCCCCTTCGCAACTCCTACTACATTTAGTTTAAGGTGCTGTTCATCCATTAGTTTTACTTGCTGTTGTCTTATTTGGTTAATTAAACTATCTCCTACAGTTCCTATACCACAGATAAAAAGGTTTAATTCTTTATATTCTGATAAAAAGAACGAATCATGAAGTACATTAATTCCTTTCTTAAGTAAGCTTCTCTCTATTACAACAGAGATGTTCATTTCAGAGGCTCCTTGAGCACAAGCAATGATATTAATACCACTTCTTCCTAATGTCTGAAATAATTTACCTGCTACCCCTGCATCACCTTTCATGTTGCTTCCTACAACAGCTATAGTTGCCAAATTTTCCTGAGCTCTCATCTTTGAAATAAGTCCTAGCTCTATTTCTTTTGCAAATTCAATATCTAGACATTTACAAGCTGCTAGAGTATCTTCTCCACGCACACCAATTGATGTGCTGTTTTCTGATGATGCCTGAGATACAAGAAACACACTGATGCCACTTTTTGCAAGAGCTTTAAATATTCTATAGTTTACACCAATAACACCTACCATACCAAGTCCGTGCACAGTAATTAAACTAGTATTATCAATTGAAGAGATCCCTTTAATTACCTTTTTAGACTGCATTTTAGGATAAGCTGTCACAATCGTCCCTGGGGCCTCAGGAGAAAATGTATTCTTAACCCAGATAGGAATATTTATATGGCATACAGGATATATTGTAGGTGGGTAAATCACTTTAGCACCAAAGTTACATAGTTCTGTAGCCTCATCATAAGTTAATTCTTCAATAGTGTATGCTTTATCTATAACTCTAGGATCAGCAGTCATAAAGCCATCTACATCAGTCCATATTTCAAGGCACTCGGCATGTAGAGCTGAAGCTATTAAAGAAGCAGTATAGTCTGATCCACCCCTACCTAGGTTTGTTGTATCTCCACTATTTTTATCGGATGATATAAATCCTCCAACAACAGATATTGCAGGTAATTCTAGAAAGTTCTGTCTAATAGCTATTGCTGTCTCTTCTGTATCTAGTGTATGTTTATTATGTTTAAATTCTGTTTTAATAAAACTTCTTGAATCATACCAAATTGCTCCAGGTATAAAGCTAGCTACAATTAAAGAAGATAAACGCTCACCATAACTCACTATAGTATCAAAAGTTTTAGGAGATAAATCTTTGATTAAATAAACTCCTTTCAATATATTTTCGAGCTCTTCTAGCAAGCTTTTAACACTTTCTAAAAGCTCCTGTTCATTGTAAACTTCATGAAGTACTCTATTTATCATATCCATATGACGCATTCGAATCTTATTGTATAAAGCCTCATAAGTCAAGTTACCTTCTGATGCCATATTAGATACTTCTATTAAACGATCAGTTATACCTCCTAATGCTGATACGACAACAACTACTGGTGTCTTTCCAACATTTGCAAGAATAATATCTCTCACTTTAACAAGAGACTCTACAGTTGCTACGGATGATCCTCCAAATTTTAATACTTTCATTAGTTTACTTATTTTTGAAATTTGTATAAAATAAAAAAGGATGCCAACCGGCATCCTTTTTCATTATTTTCGTTCTGTATTATTTAATAATTACAACGCGGCTTAATCTATTATCGTTACCAAATACAGATTTAACACCACCCATACCTTCAACTTTCAACATTGAAGCTTTAACGCCTTCTTTAACTAATGCATCGCGTACTGCTTCTGCACGTTTAAGACTTAGACGCTCATTGTATGCTGCACTACCAGTTGCGCTATCAGCGTAACCTTTAATAGTATATACAGAATTATCATCAGAATTTTTCATTACATCTGCAATAAGACGAATAGTCACCATATCGCGGATTGAGATGTCGCTCTTACCAATTGGGAAGAATACTACTCTTGATTGGTCTCCTGCAACTTCTTTAACAATAACTTCTGGTTTTTTATTTCTAAGAGCTTCTACTTCGTCTTTCAACTGACCATTGTAAGCCATTGCATCACGAAGTTGATTTTGTACTCTTCTTAATTCACCTTCGCTAATTCCTGTAGAAACTGGCTCAGAACGTTTGAAGTTTCTTTGTTTGAATTTATATGTCAAACCTAAAGTTACAGCACCGATACCTTCTTTAGATTTACCACCAAATTCTGAATCAAAACCGTCTTTTACTAAAGTTCCACGGAATTCAAGATTAAGATCTAGTGCTGGACTTAATCTAAATTTATTTACTAAACCTGCAGTAAATGCAAATTCATTTGTACGTGGTCTATCGTAAGAGTGAAGTAAAGACATACCAGCAAAAGGAATAAATGAGTAAACTCTATTCTCTTTGTAGCCACAGAACATGTTTGAAAGGTTAAACATTACATCTGCATGAATGTTAGCCATGTTCCATTTTTGTTTGTAAAAACCATCTTTAATTTCAACACCTGTACTGTGATGACCCTCTGCATACTGAGTTGCACCTTTAGCTTTTAATCCCATGTAACCTACACGAAGACCTAAGCCTGGAGTAAACCATTTACCTACAGAAAAATCTAGAGCAGGAGCTAATCTTTTACCAAATTTAGCTTCTTTATCTCCGTCTCCGAAATAAACTTGAACACCACCGCTTGCATCGATGAACCAATTGCTCCAAAAACCATTGGTTTCAACTTTGTACTTATCCTTTTTACTGTCAGTTTGTGCTGATGCACCTACAGTAAATAAAGCCAATGCAACTAATAGAAAACTCTTTTTCATACCTGTTTTTTATTTTTATTTGAACTAGTTTACTAATTCTATCAATTAGTAATCATTTTAATGATAATTATCACAAAGTCTATATATTTCGTCAATATATATTGAGTTAATACAACTATACTGAATTCTCAAACAACAAATATATATAAATTACTATATAAATCTAACAAAAAGATTTATTTATTAACATACATATCTGACAATAATAATGCATTTTACATATTTTTTGTTCATTCGTTTACTTAATTTAAGATTTATTTTTACTAAAAAAAATAGTTACTTTTACAGAATCATAATGTATATTAGATGATTATGGCAAAAAGCAAAACAATATATTTCTGCAATAATTGTGGATATGAGTCTGTTAAGTGGGTAGGAAAATGTCCTGCTTGCCAAGAGTGGAATACTTTTAAAGAGCACACTGTCAATAAGAATAGTAAGTCTGCCCCTGTGTTTGACTCAGGCAAGTCTAAAAATACTCCAATCACCTTAGACAAAATTAATATCACACAAGAAACACGCATCGACATGTGCGATGAAGAGCTAAACAGAGTGCTAGGAGGTGGGTTGGTTCCAGGGTCGCTCGTTTTATTAGGAGGTGAACCAGGCATCGGAAAGTCTACATTAATACTACAAACAGTATTACAAATTAAAGACAAGAAAATACTTTACGTTTCCGGAGAAGAGAGTTCTAGCCAATTAAAACTAAGAGCAGACCGTCTAAATAAAGATTCATCCAATTGTTATATTGTTAGCGATACATCATTAGAAAACATATTTGGATATATAAAAGATATCAAACCAGACCTTCTAGTAATAGACTCAATACAAACTATAGCGTCTGAAACTGTAGACTCATCGCCAGGAAGCTTATCACAAGTAAGAGAGACATCAGCTTTATTGCTAAGAATGGCTAAAGAAACCCACATCCCTGTTATTTTAATCGGACATATAAATAAAGAAGGAAGTATAGCAGGTCCTAAAGTTTTAGAACATATTGTAGATACTGTAATTCAATTTGAAGGAGACCAGCATCATATTTACAGAATACTAAGAAGTATAAAAAACAGATTTGGTAGCACTTCTGAAATTGGTATATATGAAATGCGCCAGGATGGTCTTAGAGAAGTACACAACCCATCTGAATTATTGCTAAGTCAAGAGCATGCAGGAATGAGTGGGGTTGCTATTGCTGCTGCCATAGAAGGTGTAAGGCCTTTTTTAATTGAGATACAATCCTTAGTGAGTAGTGCTGTATATGGCACTCCACAACGCTCCGCTACAGGTTTTGATATTAGAAGAATGAATATGCTACTAGCGGTATTAGAAAAAAGAGTCGGCTTTAAATTAGCACAAAAAGATGTTTTCTTAAATATAGCTGGTGGTATAAAAGTCAATGATCCAGCAATTGACCTTGCTGTAATCAGTGCAATATTATCCTCTAACATGGATGTTGCAATAGATACAACAACTTGTGTAGCTGGTGAAATTGGTCTTTCAGGAGAAATAAGACCTGTAAACAGAATAGAGCAAAGAATAAAAGAAGCTGATAAATTAGGCTTCAAAAGATTTATTTTACCTAAATTCAACTTACAAGGCCTAAATATTAACAATCTAAATATAGAGCTAATACCTGTACAAAAAGTAGAACAAGCTTTTAGATACTTATTTGGATAAGATGCATAACATACGAAATAACCATCCCCACATGAAAGTGGGACATTCAAAGCCAGAAATAGCAATTATAGAGCCCAATATATTAACTGTATTGGGCCTAAAAGGCATTTTAGAAAAACTAATTCCTATAGCTATTATTCGAGTCTTTAAAAACTTTGGAGAATTCATGGATGACACTCCAGATATGTATGCCCACTATTTTATATCCTCACAAATATATATTGAGCATAACTTCTTTTTTTTACCGAGAAAGAAAAGAACCATTATTTTAGCAGCCGAAAGTCATCCAATGTCAATATCTGGAGTTCAAGTATTAAACATTTATCAGACAGAGAAAGATGTAATAAAAGATTTAATGAACTTGCATAAGCATGGACACCAACCTGGGTTATCAACAAATAACACTGCAATGGAGGCTCATAAAGTGCACGATTTAAGCCCTAGAGAAATTGACGTTCTGGCACTAATAGCCAAAGGTTTAAGCAATAAAGAAATAGCCAACAAACTTAATATCAGTCAAACTACCGTCATTACTCATAGAAAAAATATTACAGATAAACTAGGTATAAAGTCTGTCTCTGGATTAACTATCTACGCAGTAATGAACGGATATATTGATGCTGATAGGATATAGTTACCCTACTGTAACCTTCATAATACAGTTTTTACAGTCAAAAACTAACTTAAACTCATCTCCATTAGGGTCAACCAAATAATAAGGTTCTTTATAAGGAGATTTTTTATTCTGATAAGTTGGACACCATCCCATACTATATCGAATACAATGCTTACAAAACATGAGCACACCATCTTCTTTTTGCTGTAATTCAAAAGCAGGCTCTAGCACTTTAGCCCCATGTCGTGCATAAAAGGCAGTTGCTTTACTATTCATTACATTCCCTAAGTAGGTAAGTTCTTTAATAGGAAAATCATGATCAGTCTCTTTAAACACCTGCTCTTCGACCTTATAATCCTGTTTTATAGTCAAAATTAACTGCTCAATTGCATCCCTTCGCAAAGTCGATAAAAAAGACGATGGTATAAACCAATTATCAGTTAAATTTAACTCAAGTCTTTTCAGAGCAAAAGAAGTATCACCTAACTTACTCAACTGTCTCTGTAAGTTCTCTTTTTGATTACTTCTAGCGAGCTCTTTTTCTAACTCTATACTACTTATAGTTTCTGATAAATTACTCTTTACCCTTAATTGGAAACCAGAAGGAGTCTCTTCTAATACCATTTCTAGAGGTAATCTTCTCACAGCCGAAGGTTTAGCTAATACTTTTTCAAAATCATGATCGTAATTCCTGTAGATAATCGTTTTAGGTGGAATGTTTACCTTCTCCTGTAAAAATAGTTTATTGCCTTCTACTCTATTTATTCTAAATCCCTGTAGTCTGCCGTTTTCATCTACATAACAAACGCCATCTCCATTATGAAAAGGCTTAACACCAGCAACAATAATAAAATTTTGTCTAGCCTCTTTCATATATCCCATCTCCTCGCCCAACGATTTTGGGGTGTCGAAAGATGAAATATCATCTTTCCGACCATCAAGTAAAAAATTAGTAAACCCTCTGCTAAAGGTTTTATCTAATTGAGGTTTAAAAGTATATTCTTCTTTCCCGTTCGAGGCACGGATATATTCTGAACGCCTAGCTAATATGTCATCTAACTTCTCACGATAAGCAGCAGTAACATTCTTAACATAAGATACATCTTTCAACCTACCCTCTATTTTCAATGAGGATGCACCCGCATCAAGCAGCTCTTCAAGCCTTTCACTTTGATTTAAATCTTTAAGAGATAAGAAATGTTTCTTAAAGGCAATAACCTTTCCTTCACTATCTTTTAAATCAAATGGCAACCTACAGAATTGAGAACAAGAGCCTCTATTAGCACTTCGTCCCGTTTGATATTCACTAACATAGCATTGCCCACTATAACTTACACACAAAGCTCCATGTATAAACACCTCCAAACTCAGATTAGGACATGCTTCATGAATCCCTCTTATTTCATTTAACGACAGCTCTCTAGCTAAAACAATTTGTCGGAAGCCTGTTTTCTCTAAAAACTTGGCTTTAGTTATAGTTCTATTATCATTTTGAGTACTTGAATGTAAAGATATAGGGGGTAAGTTTAACTCTAAAATCCCCATATCTTGAATGATTAATGCATCTACTTTAATTCGATACAATTCCCAAATCATCTTTTCGGTTTGTTCTAACTCTTCTTCTTTTAAAATAACATTAACCGTAACATAAACTTTTACTCCAAAGAGATGAGCATAATCTACTAGTTTAGCTATATCATCTAAACTATTATTAGCTGCTACACGAGCACCAAACTGAGGTGCACCTATATATACAGCATCAGCACCGTGGTCGATTGCAGCAATACCACACTCTAAATTTTTAGCAGGTATTAATAATTCTATTTTTCTAGGGTTCATCATTCTATTTCATCTAAGTTATATGGTGTTGACTGATATACAAAGTAGTTTAACCAATTTGAAAACAGTAAATTTGCATGTGCTCTCCATTTCACTTTCGGAGACTGTTTTGGATCATCCTCTGGATAATAGTTTACAGGTATCTCTATTGAGAGCCCCTTTTCTAAATCTCGCTTATACTCCTTATCTAATGTACCTGCTGTATATTCAGAATGCCCAGTAACATATAATTCTCGACCTCCACGAGCTGAGACAATATAAACTCCAGCATCTATAGACTTTGATAGTATTGATAACTCTTTGCACTCAATAACATCTTCTTCTTTAATAGTGGTATGCCTACTATGCGGAACATAAAAAGATGTGTCAAATCCCCTTAGTAAAGGATGTTTATCAACAAGAGTATAGTGCTCAAACACTCCAAACAGCTTTTTATTTAACACCTGTTTATTTATTCCATAATGATAATACATTGCAGCTTGTGCTGCCCAACAGATATGAAAGGTAGATGTTACATGAGTTTTAGTCCAACTTAATATTTCTGTCAACTCCTCCCAATAATCCACCTCTTCGAAAGGCAACATTTCCACAGGTGCACCTGTTATAATAAACCCATCAAATTTAGCATTTCTAATGGCATCAAAATCAACATAAAATTCATCAAGGTGCTCTTTAGAAGTGTTCTTAGAGATGTGCCCTTTCATTTTAACTAATGAAAGCTCAATCTGTAATGGAGAATTTGAAAGTAGTCGGATTAAGTCTGTCTCTGTCTCTATTTTTAAAGGCATTAAGTTTAAGATCCCAATTTTTAATGCTCGGATATCTTGTTTTGAGCCTTTTGCTTCATCGATCACAAATATATTTTCCTGCTCTAGATAGCTAATAGCAGGAAGATTATTAGGTAAATTTATTGGCATACTATTATTATGGTATCATTTGTATATTTTACAAAGCTATAAAAAAGATTAGATACTGCCTTTCATGCAAATGATTCTTGCATCTTTTTATGTACTTAATTAACCTTTATAGCCCTAAAATTCTATAGTTTAATCAGAATTCAGTACTTTCATAGACTTATAACTAACTATAACTAAAATCATTAATTCAATGAAAACACATTACACTAACTTTAAGCAATGGACTCTATTGCTTTTTGCTATCATTGTGGGAACAACGCCTGCCTATTCTGCTACAGACAATCCAACATCAACTATTGTTGCTGCAAAAAAAGTAAACCCTACAACAGTTGACATCCTATTTAAGAATAAACAACGGTTAACAATTGATTTCTATGGAAACAATATTTTTAGAATTTTTCAAGATAACTCTGGAAGAATTATCAGAGATCCTGAAGCAAAACCCGAAGCTAAAATATTGGTAGATAACCCTAGAAAAGAGGTAAAAGAACTAACTATTTCTGAGAACAATAATAGTATAAGTATTAATACACAAGCTGTTAATATAACATTTGATAAGAAAACCGCTCTATTCAATGTAACTAATAAAAAAGAAAATAAAATAGTTATTGAATCTGTATCACCAATAAAAATCTCTGAGAAAAACACTTCGGTTCAATTTAAAGAGTCTGAAAGTGAATATTTCTTTGGTGGAGGAGTTCAAAATGGAAGATTCTCTCATAAAGGGAAAAAAATAGCTATTGAAAACCAAAACAGCTGGACTGATGGAGGTGTAGCATCACCAACACCATTCTACTGGTCTACAAATGGATATGCTATCATGTGGCACACCTTTAAAAAGGGTTTTTATGATTTTGGACTCAACACTCCAAGCACTGTCAATATTGAACACCAGACTAACTACCTAGACTTGTTTATTATGGTTAATGACGGAATGATACCTTTATTAAATGACTTTTACCAACTAACTGGATATCCTGTACTTATACCTAAGTTTGGATTTTACCAAGGCCATCTAAATGCCTACAATAGAGATTATTGGAAAGAAAGTGAAAAGGGAATTCTATTTGAAGATGGAAAAAAATACACTGAAAGTCAAAAAGACAATGGAGGTATTAAAGAATCTCTTAATGGAGAAAAAAACAACTACCAGTTTTCTGCTAGAGCAGTTATTGACAGATATAAAAAGCACAATATGCCCTTTGGGTGGCTATTACCAAATGATGGGTATGGAGCAGGGTATGGCCAGACAAATACCTTAGATGGTAACATCGAAAACCTTAGAAACCTAACCGAATATGCCCACTCAAATGGCGTAGAAATTGGACTATGGACTCAGTCCGACCTTCACCCTAAAGAAGGAGTAAGCCCACTTCTTCAAAGAGATATCGTAAAAGAGGTTAGAGATGCAGGTGTTCGTGTTCTTAAAACCGATGTAGCGTGGGTAGGTGCAGGCTATTCTTTTGGATTAAATGGCATTACAGATGTTGCTCAAATTATGAGTTATTATGGAAATGACAGCAGACCATTTATCATATCATTAGACGGTTGGGCTGGAACTCAAAGATATGCTACAATATGGTCTGGAGATCAAACTGGTGGAAACTGGGAATATATACGCTTTCACATCCCAACATATTTAGGATCTGGATTATCTGGTCAACCAAACATCACATCTGATATGGATGGTATCTTTGGTGGTAAGAACCCTATTGTTAACACCCGTGATTTCCAGTGGAAAACATTCACCCCTATGCAGCTTAATATGGACGGATGGGGCTCAAATGAAAAGTACCCACATGCACTAGGAGAGCCAGCCACTTCAATCAATAGGAACTACCTTAAATTCAAATCCGAACTTTTACCTTATGCATATAGCATTGCACATGAATCTATAAAAGGAGCTCCTATGATTAGAGCTATGTTTATTGAAGAGCCTAACAAATATACATTAGGAATTAATACACAATACCAATTTCTTTATGGACCATACTTCTTAATTGCTCCAATATATAAAAATACAAACTCAGACGAGCAAGGCAATGACATACGCAACAACATCTATCTACCGAAAGGCACATGGATAGATTACTTTAACGGGGATATTTATCGTGGCCCATGTATTGTTAATAACTTTGACGCTCCTTTATGGAAGTTGCCAACATTTGTTAAGGCAGGAGCAATTATTCCACTTACAAATCCTAATAACAATATACATGAGATTATAAAAGAACATAGGATATATGAACTATACCCCAATAGCTATAGTCAATTTACAGAGTACAACGATGACGGAGCTACCAATGCATACCTAAGAGGAGAATACTCTACAACTAAAATAGAGAGTCATTTGAATAAAAAAGGAGAAACAGTTATAACTGTTCATCCTACCAAAGGACGATACAAAGATCAGATAGAGTATAAATCTACTGAATTCCGAGTTAACGCTACTAAGAAGCCTAAACGAATCACAGCAAGATTAAATAATAAGAATATTAAATTAACTGAGGTCAATACCATTGAGGAATTTAACAAAGAATCAAATTGTTATTTCTACTCTGAATACAATAACCTAAATAGATTCTCGACATTAGGATCTGATTTAGAGAAATTTGAAGTATTGAAAAACCCTCAAATTTTAATTAAAATAGAAGCTGTAAATACTATTGAAACAACAATTAATCTAACTATTAAAGGTTATGAGTTTGCCTCAACTAATACTCTTCTAAAAAGTACAGGACAACTTAATTCTCCAAGCTTACAATTAACAGACGAACTAATTGAAGCATATACTGTAAAACCGAAATGGGAAGCTGTAGATAATGCAGATTATTATGAAATAGAATTAGAAGATCAACTATACACTACAATCAAAGGCAACTCATTAGTTTTTGAGAATCTAGTGCCAGAGACTACTTACGATTTCAAAATACGTGCTGTTAATAAAGAGATGAATTCTGACTGGAAAAACTTCAGTATTACGACTAAATCAAACCCTTTAGAATTTGCTGTTCAAAACATATCAGCAACAATAGATGTAGAAGATCAAAGTGGCTCTCGTATACATAAGTTATTCGACTTTGATGAAGCTAGTATATGGCATACTAAATGGGGAAAATCTGCTATTCCATTTAATATTATTGCTGATCTAAAAACTATTAATCAATTAGATAAACTTCATTATTTACCTAGAGATGGAGCTGGTAATGGAACTATCATCAGAGGTAGCATCTACTATAGTTCAGATAAAAAGAATTGGACCAAAGAATCCGATTTTAATTGGGACAGAGATGACAAAATAAAAATTGTTGATTTTAAAGATAAACCTACTGCAAAATACATTAAACTAGAAGTTACTGAGGCTGTAGGCAACTTTGGATCAGGTAAACAACTGTATGTATTTAAAGTACCTCATACTGAAAGTTATATTCCTGGAGATATCAATAATGATAAATTACTAGATGCTAACGACTTAACATCTTATACGAACTACACTGGATTAAGATTAGGAGATGCTGATTTTGAAGGTTATATAAGCAAAGGAGACGTAAATCAAAACAATCTTATTGACGCTTACGATATCTCTGTACTTACTACTCAATTAAAAGGGGGTATTAAACAACCTAAAGAGGGAATTAGTGGAGAAATAAAGCTCATACCAAACAAAAAATCATTCAACATTGGAGACGAGTTGAAAATTATAGTATCAGCCAAAGATTTAAAAAACATAAATGCTTTAAGCTTTGCATTACCCTACGATGATGCAACTTTAGAGTATGAAGGTCTTGAAAATATTAACGTAGAAAATATGGCAAATCTAACCAACGATAGGTTACATGGATTTGGACTAAAAGCATTATATCCTACATTTGTTAATATCGGAGAGCAAAATCTACTAACAGGAGATGTAAACCTATTTACCATTAAGTTTAAAGTAAAAAAGAGCTTTAAATACAATTTAAAAGCTACGGATATTTATTTAATAAATCAGAAATTAGATTTCATAGAAGCAAACTAAATTATTTTTAAAAACACTAATTTTAATTACAGCTAATCAAATAGATTGTAAAACATTGATTAATAAATCAATAACTAAAACCCCTTCAATAATACCATTGTATTATTGAAGGGATTTTGACATCTGAACATTACAAACCTTGTAAAAAGTACACTTTTTATAGTGTTGTTTCAAATAAACTATTATTTTTGCAAGAACAATTAGTACTAATAACTTTTTAAAATTTAAGAAAATGGCTTACGTAATTAATGACGACTGTATTGCTTGTGGCACATGTATTGACGAATGCCCAGTAGAAGCAATTTCTGAAGGTGATATCTACTCAATCGATGCAGATATTTGTACAGACTGTGGAACTTGCGCAGATGTATGTCCTTCTGAAGCAATTCACCCAGCTGAATAATTTATAATACAGCAAAAATAAAAGGCTGACCAATTGGTCAGCCTTTTATTTTTATTTTATTTAAGATGAAGATTATGCCCCATTCTCTTAGCTTTAGTTTCTAAGTACTTTTTATTATACTCATTAGGAACAATCTCAATTCCTACATTCTCTGTTATTTTCAAACCATAAGATTCCAAACCTATACGTTTAACTGGATTGTTAGTCATCAATTTAATATTACTAACACCAATAGCTCGCAAAATCTGAGCTCCTACACCATAATCTCTTTCATCAGGTTTAAAACCCAAGTGCACATTAGCATCAACAGTATCTAGGCCCTCTTCTTGTAGCTTATAAGCAGCTATCTTATTCATAAGACCAATACCTCTACCCTCTTGATTCATATACACTATAGCTCCTTTACCCTCTTTTTCAATCATCTCCATAGCTTTATGAAGTTGATCTCCACACTCACATCTACATGAACCAAATATGTCACCAGTAACACATGAAGAGTGTACACGAACCAATACAGGCTCATCCTTTTCCCATTCACCTTTAATTAGTGCTACATGTTCTAATCCATTTGATTTTTGACGGAAAGGTATTAATCTAAAATGACCATGAGCTGTAGGCATATCTACTTCAACACCTTGTTCGACCAAAGATTCTCTTTCAAGACGATATTTAATAAGGTCTGCAATAGAGATTATTTTCATATCAAACTCCTTAGCCACCTTCATTAGCTCTGGTAGGCGAGACATAGTACCATCTTCATTAATTATCTCAATAAGTGCACCCACAGGCTTTAGACCTGCTAGTTTACACAAATCAACCGTAGCTTCTGTGTGTCCAGCTCTTTTCAATACACCTTTAGATCTAGCTCTTAACGGATTGATATGGCCAGGCCTAGCTAAATCACTAGGTTTAGTATTATCATCAGCTAAAGCTTTAATAGTAGCAGCTCTATCGTGCATTGATACACCAGTAGTACAACCTTTAACTAAGTCAACAGTTATAGTAAAAGGAGTTTCATAAATCGATGTATTTTCAGAAGCTTGCATACCAAGTTCTAATTCTGCACATCGCTCTTCAGACATTGGAGTACAAAGAACACCTCTTCCATAACGTAACATGAAATTAACTTTCTCTGGAGTTATTTTCTCTGCAGCAATAATAAAGTCTCCTTCATTTTCTCTGTCTTCATCATCTACTACAATAACGAATTTACCATCACGAATATCTGCAATAGCCTCTTCGATAGTATTTAATTTAAACTGTTCCATATCTTTATTTTTTTTACACTTACATTATTATACCCTATTCAACATCTTCTGCATTTAGTTGTTTTAATAAAACAACTTTCATATTATTATTTAACTTTAAAAGTAGGTTCAAATCTTTCAATAATCGCATTCTAAACACCCAAATTCTAATATTGAAAAATAATCCTAAAGGAATAATAACACCAACAATTGCATCCATCCATTCATATTTAAATGGTTTAAGATGTGCCCTAGCGGGTATGACAGGATATCTATTTAAAGTTGACAACACTTCAAAAATGTCGCTATTTGCCAACACTTCTATATTATGCTCTAAGTCTGAAATAATATCACCTAAGTTATCATCATTACCTTTAGTAAACCATAACTTTAAGTAGTTTGGAAATTGTTTTAACCTATTTTTCACAAGATAACTATTTATCTTATCATTTAGAGCCTCTAGATTTATTAATGACTCCTCATAATTTGGTCGATGAATTACAACTTCTTTTTTAGGATAGTGGCGTGTAGGTCTAATACCAAGAACTCTTTTAAACCAGTTAACATATACATCACTATTCATTATCACAGAGTCCTTATTAGACTTATAAGTCAAAAATGCACCTATAGGAGCTAATATAAAGGAGCTTAACCACATTCCCATCCATACAGGCCACTCACCTTCTCGAGCTAACTTAGTACCAGATGTGTTAATGATGTAGTAAACTATAAATATTAACACAGAAATAACCACAGGCATTCCTAAACCTCCTTTTCGGATAATTCCACCCAATGGAGCCCCAACGAAAAAGAATATAAGACACGATACGGATAACGTTATTTTTTCAAAAAGAGATATCTGATGTTTTCGAATTTCAAGGTCGTTATTATTAATGACGTATTCATTAAAACTCCAATCATTATAGAATGATTCTGCATCTCTCCTAGCCATATTTACAGTAGATTGCTTTGTCTTTAGAGAGGCTATACTAAACAAACTATCTACATTATAACTATCTGTAGTTTCTGTTGATAACTTAACAGAATCCGATTCTGAAGGTTTATCTATAAGAACATTAAACGATCTGTCTTTAGCATAGTTATAATAACTTCTTCCAATACTATCATTGACATAAGTCAGTGAGTCTATAGATCGATTTAATGAATTTATATCCTTACTAACAGCTTGAGAATCCATAATACTGGCATCGGCCATATTAAAACCTGAATCAAACTCAATTAAAACATCTTTTGTCTCAAAAGTTTCTCTTCTATAAGGTATGTTTTCTGAACTTCCATCTTGAGCTTTTAAATTTTCAAATAGTTTTCCAGAATATAAATAAAGGTATAGATACTGTTTATCCTCTGTTAATGAAAGCCTAGCAGAGTCTGATGCCAATATTCTAGCATTTTCGAACCCATCAGAGAACTCATAAATAATAACATCATAGAGCATCCCTGTCTTTCTGTTTTTTTTCTTGACATAAATATTATAACCATCAATTTCATTATAAAACGTGCCCTCGGGAATATCAAGTTCTGGAGATTTCTGTCGAATAGAAATTAACAAGGTATAAAATTTAGCAGTTATCTTAGGAGCTATTCTATCTTGAAAATAGAATGAAAAAGCAGACAGTAGAACAACAGTAACAATTAAAGAGCGCATAATACGAAATAGAGATATTCCAGCAGCCTTCATAGCTAAAAGCTCAAAACGCTCTCCAAAATTACCAAAAGTGATTAATGAAGCCAACAAAACAGCCAACGGCAAAGCCGCTGGAACAAGATTTAAAGAAGAGTAGAAAAAGAACTGGCCTAAGACACTCATGTCTAAACCTTTTCCTACTAGGTCATCTACAAACCTCCATAAAAACTGCATCATAAAGATGAATAGGCAAATGAAGAATGTAGCAACGAAAAGAAGCCCAAAGCTCTTTAATATAAATTTATCTAGTTTTTTTAATTTCAGCATCCTTTTTATATATTGGATCCATAAGGACATTATAGTCGCAAAATTAAGATAAAAAAAGGAGCCAAAGAAAATTATTCATTATATGTTAATCAAAAACCCTTTAATCTTCTTAAAGTTTCTATTTGAGCCCCCCAAATATCCTCCGTATCATCAATTTCATCTTCATCACAAAAATCTTTGATCTCTAAAATATAGTCATTCGTGAGCTCAGTCACATCCATTCGTAATTCAAAAAACTCTCGTTTATAAGAATTATCTAGCCATTTAAAACGAATATATGCATAACTACGAATCGCCGTTATCTCTGCTTGCCTCTCTTCTGTCTTACCCCACTTAAAAGTAACTATTTTATCGTCTGATTCAACTTTATCTGCAAACCACCCTTCTAGACCAGATGGTGTGCTTATTGCATCCCATAAAATATCTTTCGATGTAGCATTAAGAACATATTCTAAGTGTATTTTTACTCTTGCCATAGTATTAGATTCTGATTGAGCCGTCAATATAGCTACTTTTACTTAAATACCATAAATCAACAATAAATATATTTAACACCACTTTTTAATGTTTTATACTTATCAGATAATCAACACATTTAAAAAAAAGATATAAAAATTTACCTAAAATATTTTGCCAATAAGAATATACCCTATATATTTGCACTCGCATTCAGGAAATGAATACGGCGGGATAGCTCAGATGGTTAGAGCGCATGATTCATAATCATGAGGTCCCGAGTTCAATTCTCGGTCCCGCTACTTAAAGCTTCATACAATTGTATGAAGCTTTTTTTGTTTATATAACATAAAGTATCAGTGGATTAAAACATTCTATCAAATTCAATTGTTCCAAGACCAGGACTAATGCAATTATACGATGAGAAAGATTAAGCTTGGAGAGACAGATTTACTTGTATCATCCATTAATTTTGGAGGGAATGTTTTAGGATGGACACTTAATGAACAAAAATCATATAAAATCTTAGACGCTTTTTATAGCAATGGTTTTAACTTTATAGATACATCAGATAACTACTCACACTGGGCAAAAGGGAATACAGGCGGTGAGTCCGAAACCATTATAGGAAATTGGCTCACACAAAACAAAAATAGAAGTGAGGTGATTCTAGCTACAAAGTGTGGTGGCAGAACTGCAACTAGAGCTATTAATGTCACTAGAAAAAATATAATAGAATCATGTAATGCCTCCTTAAAGCGTTTAAACACTGATTACATAGATCTTTATTACACCCACTACGACGATAACATCACTCCTATTGAGGAGACTTTATCTGCCTATCAAGAACTTATAAAAGCTGGTAAAGTTAGATATATAGGAGCCTCCAATATTAGTTCTACCCGATTAACACAATCTATAGAGATAGCTTTTAAAGAAGGCTTACCTAAATACACCGTGCTTCAACCTCTATATAACCTTATTGATAGATCTTTATACGAATCAGAATATCAACCTCTAGCACATAAGTATAACCTGGCTGTACTCCCATATTTCTCTTTAGCATCTGGCTTTTTAACAGGCAAGTACACAGATAAAACAGATTTAAATAACAATGATAGGAAACTATTTATACAGAAGTACTTTACCAACAAAAACTTTAATCTAATAAAACTGATAAAAGAGATCGCCAACAGATACAATACAGAACCTGCAACTATTGCTCTAGCATGGTTAATGAAGAGACCACATGTAGTAGCTCCAATAGTTAGTGCTACAAGTTATGAACAACTCAAATCCATATTAGAAGCACCACTTTTAAATTTATCTAATGCAGACATATTAAGATTAGATCAAGGTTCTCTGTAATTATAAACCTTAAAGATCACTTATTTAAATAGATTAAAATAACACTACCAAACATCATTAAAGTTGTATAAATCATGTGTAATAGAGGATATATTCAAGTATATACAGGAAATGGAAAAGGGAAAACTACAGCAGCATTTGGACTAGCTATACGCGCATTATGTGCTGGGAAGAGTGTATATATAGCACAATTCGTAAAAAGTATGAAGTATAATGAAACTAAAATAGAATCTCTTTTTCCTCTTTTAAAAATTGAGCAGCTAGGAAGAGGTTGTTTCATAGATAAAACTCCGGCAGCCATTGATATTGAACTTGCCCACACTGCTTTAGAAAAGAGTAAAAAAGCCCTCACTTCTGGAGAGTACGATGTCGTAATTTTAGACGAGGTAACTATTGCCATATACTTCAACCTTCTAAGTACAGAGCAAGTTATAGAGGTTACTAAATCAAAACTACCGAATGTCGAGGTAATTATGACGGGAAGATATGCACCTAAAGAGATTATAGAAATGGCTGATTTAGTAACTGAAATGAAAGAAATTAAACACTACTATAACCAAGGAGTACTATCTAGAGAGGGAATAGATAAATAGGTCTAAATATACAGTTTTATTAATCGCTCTGATTCGTATAGATATCCCCCTCCAAACATATTGAAGTGGTTCAAAATATGATATAATTGATATACTCCAATCCTATTTCTCCATCCTTTTCGCAAAGGGTACACCTGTTCATAACCCTTATAAAAGTCTTCAGGAAACCCACCAAAAAGCAGCGTCATAGCAATATCAGCTTCTCTATCTCCAAAGTAAACTGCTGGGTCTATTAAAACAGGATTGTTATACTCATCACACAGATAATTACCACCCCACAAATCTCCATGTAAAAGCGAGGGTAACTCTTCATTTTCTCCTAAGATTTCTTTTAGATGCTTAGTAAAAAAATCTACACCAGACTCTAAAACTTTAGAGTTAGCTCCATTTCTCAAAGCTAGCTCAAGCTGATATAATAATCTTTTATTGAGGTAGAAGGTACACCAATCTTCTCTTTCATAGCCTACACTTATGTTTTTTTGAACAGTAGATCCAATATAGTTATTTTCATAAAACCCGTAATATTTCCCATGAACTAAATGTAACCTCGCCACTTCTTTACCTAATCTAACAAAAAAGTTTTTATTCGGAGCCTCCTGAGAAATGTATTCTGTTACAATAAATGTATCTGTAGCAATTATTGGACGAGCTACACGAATACAATCCGCTTTTATTAACTCATTCAATCCATTAGCTTCACATTGGTATGCTCTCGAATATTTTCCCGATTTTATAAAATAAGTAGCTCCCGATTTAGTTTCGATCTTTCCACAAGCATTATTAGATACAATTGCATCGTTTAATACATGTTCAATATAACGTTTTTCACTGACCTCCATAAATAACTTTTTATACAACCTAAAATACATATAAAACAACTAATTGAAGAAAAAAACAGCCCAATATAATTTAAAAAACAACTTTATAACTCTG
This sequence comes from Bacteroides sp., assembly GCA_030151885.1. GTDB lineage: Bacteria > Bacteroidota > Bacteroidia > Bacteroidales > Bacteroidaceae > Bacteroides_E. The sequence goes on along the minus strand of JASLCG010000069.1, from coordinate 11,021 downwards.
TAATAATCAAACCTATTAATAAGTTCTACAGAAATAGCGGTTCTAATCTATTTTTTTTATATTTTTGAAGTTAGATTGTTGGTTTAATATGTTCTCTTTCAGAGAGCGTGTTAGATTTTTTACAGGTGACTTAGCGAAGTCACCTGTTTTTATATAAAAATTAATTTAATAATGACTATTTGTAAAGCAACACTTAAAGATCTAAATGATATTATTGAAATAATAAATCATGCTAAAAAAACAATGTATACTTCTGGAAACACTACCCAGTGGTCTAAGAACTATCCGGCTAAACAAACCATTGTAGAAGATATTAAAAATGGCTACTGTTACATATGTTTACACAAAGAAGAAGCTGTTGCTACATTCACGTTTGTTGCTGGTCCTGATCAAACATATCATAAGATATATAATGGAGAGTGGCTTAATAACTACAACTACTATGTGATTCATCGGATTGCAAGTAATAACAAGATCAAAGGAGTTGGACGAAAAATCATTAATTGGTGCCTAGAACAGAATAAAAACATCCGAATCGACACACATGAAAACAATACAGTTATGCAACACCTACTTATCAAGTCTGGATTTAAATACTGTGGAACTATCATTACAGATAATGGGACTGAAAGACTAGCCTACCACAAAGATTAAGGAGCTCTATAAGTTAAATATAGAACTCCTTAATTATCAGTTATAATATTAATTTCATTAACCAATAAAAGTTCCCATTATCTTAGGTACAAAATACACCATAAGCCCTGCCACTACTATATATATCAAAGCAAATGGAATAGCTTTCTTCATTATGGCTCCCTCTTGTCCTTGCTGTCCACACGATGATGTAGCCACAGCAATACTTTGAGGCGATATGATTTTACCACCTGTTGCACCAGCTGTATTTGCCGCTGCCAACCAACTTGGATCAGCTCCTGTAGCATGTGCTACTGAAGATTGAAGTTTTCCAAACAAAATATTAGAAGAGGTATCACTACCGGTTAAGAAAGTTCCCAAACAACCAACTGTTGGTGCAAAGAGTGGATACAGCTTACCTGTTAATCCTGCTAGAGCTAACCCAATAACACCTATCATTCCTGCAAAATCCATAATTGAAGAGAGTGCAATAAGTGAACAAACTGTTATTATAGTTTTATATTGCTGCTTGACAACGTTTAACAAGAGTTTAAACAGTTCTGCTAACTTTGCTCCCTGTATTAACCCTCCAAGTATTGAACCTAAGAAAAGCAGAATACCAGTATCCACTAACCAATAAATTGAATGTGTATGTGTAACAACTTCATTAGCTGTTACATTTAATATATTAAAGCTAAGAGATGTACTTAACAGTGCTTTTAGAGGCTCTTTAAAAGGGAGTATAGGACTCGTTAAAATTACTAGTAAAAGTATCAATCCATAAACACTCCATGCTTTAAAAACTTCGCTAACAGAAAATCCTAAATGCTCTTTTTTACGTTCTTTATCTTCTGGGGTAGGAAATATTTTAGCAAATAATATAATGGCCAATATAGAAGCTAAGCTCCCTAGGATAGCTGGTGTTTCTGCACCCATATACCTAGCAGCTAAATATTGCACAAAAAGAGATACTCCCCCTACTATAACGCTTAAAGCAAGATGTCTTGGTAAAGCTTTTGCCCTAGAATCTGTCATATATAACAAGATAAAAGGAATTATAAACATTAATGGAGAGAGTTGCCATACTACCTGTACACTTAAGGTTTGAATATCCTGAATATTGGCTTGTTGAGCCAATACTATAACAGGTGTTCCTACTGCTCCAAATCCAGTTGCAACACTATTAGCTATTAAGCTCACTACAGCAGCAAAGATGGGCTGAAAACCTAAACTAATCAATATAGCCGCAGGAATTGCTACTGCTGTACCAAACCCAGCCATACCCTCAAGAAGTCCACCAAACCCCCATGTTAATAGTATTACTTGAATACACTTATCGGAAGATATTGAGGTAAACTGTTTTTTTATAACCTCCATCTTCTTTGTATGAACTAATACCTGATAACTAAAAATAGCCATCACGATAATAATTAAAATTGGAAAAACTGCTTTTAAAATACCATAACCAACAGATTTCACAGTATCTAGAAGTGGAAAATCAAATCCAAACATGGCAATAATAATTGTTGCTATAAGTGTTATTACAGCACTCTTATCACCAGAAACTTTCATAACTCCGAGAAGTACAATTAAAAGAATTACAGGAATTACAGCCAACAGAACTGTCAACCAGTTACCTGAACCTGACACAGCCTCGGCTGCTGTTAATAGCATTAAGTTCATCGTATTAAATTTTAGATTTAAAGTTTATTTGTTTATTAAGATTCAGCATTTTAAAGTAAAACACATATACTTCATTAATAGAATAATAACATCTATCGATAGCTTACATTTTTATCATATTGTAATGTCCAATATACAAATATTCAATTACACTGACATATTTTTTTATTTATTTCTTATAATCTATGAACAAATAGTTCTTGTTAAATGTTATTTCCAAAGGAAACAATTCACACGTAATAAATAATGAAAGTAATTATCATCGGAGGTGTTGCAGGAGGAGCTACTACTGCAGCTAGAATTAGACGTAAAAATGAAGACGTTGAAATCATTCTTTTAGAAAAAGGAGAATATATTTCATACGCGAATTGTGGTTTACCATACTACATTGGAGATGTAATAACAGATCGTGAACGACTGTTTGTACAGACTCCTCAAAAATTTGGAGAGCGCTTTAACGTAGATGTACGCGTACAAAATGAAGTTATTAGTATAGATAAAGATCTTAATAAATTAACCATTAAAAAAGCTAATGGAGATGTTTATGAGGAAAGTTATGATAAACTTTTAATATCTACAGGTGCAAACCCTGTACGTCCTCCACTAGAAGGAATCAATAGCCCTGGTATTTTTACCCTACGAAATGTAAATGATACCGACCAAATAAAACAATACATAGAAGACAATAACATCAAAAGTGCAGTTGTAGTTGGAGCTGGTTTTATTGGTTTAGAAATGGCAGAAAACATTCATGCTAAAGGAATCAATGTTTCCATTGTAGAGATGGCCAAACAAGTTATGAATCCGATTGATTTTTCAATGGCTTCTTTAGTTCATGAACACCTTCAGGATAAAAAGATAAACCTCTACTTAGGTGAGGCCGTACAATCTTTTACCCCGATAAAAGAGAATACATTATCCGTAAATCTAGCTAGTGGAGAAAAAATAGAAGCACAATTAGTTATTTTGTCTATTGGCGTAAGACCAAATACAGCACTTGCCAAAGAAGCAGGACTAACAATTGGAGAAGCTGGAGGGATATCTGTTGATAAGAATCTAAAAACATCTCATCCTAATATATTCGCTATTGGAGATGCAATAGAGTTTCCACACCCAATCACGAAAAAACCATGGCTTAACTACTTAGCAGGACCTGCCAATAGACAAGGGAGAATAGTTGCTGATAATATACTAGGTGATAATAAAGAATATGAAGGCTCAATAGGTACATCAATTGCAAAAGTTTTTGATATGACTGTAGCCTCAACAGGACTTCCTGCAAAACGCCTTCAAGCTGAAAATATAGAATACAGGTCTGTAGTAATACATGGAACTTCTCATGCTGGTTACTATCCAGATGCACTCCCTTTAACAATAAAAATTACATTCTGCCCTAAAACAGGAAAACTATATGGTGGACAAATTGTGGGATATGATGGGGTTGACAAGCGTATTGACCAGTTAGCACTAATCATCAAACACAACGGTAGTATATACGACTTAATGGAGATTGAACATGCATATGCGCCTCCTTTTTCATCAGCTAAAGACCCAATTGCAATTGCTGGATATACAGCACAAAATATTATCGACGACGGCGTTAAAGTTGTAGATTGGAGAGAACTAGCAAAAGCCACTCCAGAAAAATATGCCCTAATAGATATTCGAACAGAAGATGAGTACAAAACAGGACATTTGCCCAACACCGTTAACATACCATTAAATAACATTAGAGAGCATTTAAATGAGATTCCTAAAGATAAAAAGGTTGTCTTACTTTGCTCTGTAGGGCTTAGAGGATATTTAGCATATCGTGTACTTGAAGGGCATGGCTTCACTAATATATACAATATGAATGGTGGAATGAAAATGTTCTACGCTTCAACTGCTCCAATAAAGAGAAATCATAATCAAATACTATCCAATAACAAACTAAATAAAGAAAATACGGTGTCAACCCCTATAAAAACAGTTAAGATAGATGCTTGTGGCTTACAATGCCCAGGGCCTATAATGAGACTTAAAAATGCTATTGATGAACTTGAAGCTGGCAATCAAGTTGAGATAACCTCTACCGATGCTGCATTCCCTAGAGATGCAGAAGCATGGTGTGGATCTACTGGTCATAAGTTTGTCAACACAGAAAGTAGTAAAGGAAAATATACAGTAAATATTATTAAAGAAGATACAAGTAAGTTACCTGTAGGAACAAATACAGCTAGCCCTAAAGGTAAAACCTTTATCATGTTTAGTGACGACCTAGATAAAGCCCTTGCAACATTTATATTAGCTAATGGTGCAGCAGCAACAGGACAAAAGGTTACTATATTCTTTACTTTCTGGGGACTAAATGTTATTAAGAAACAACATAAGCCAAAAGTGAAAAAAGATTTCCTAGGAAAGATGTTCAGCTTCATGTTACCAAGCCACTCTAAAAAACTAAAACTATCTCAAATGAACATGGGCGGAATGGGAAGTAAAATGATGAGACACATTATGAAGTCTAAAAATATAGATTCTTTAGAATCTTTACGTAGACAAGCATTATTTAATAATGTAGAGTTTATTGCATGTCAAATGTCTATGGATGTTATGGGAGTAGATAAAGAAGAACTATTACCAGAAGTTACTATTGGTGGAGTTGCAACCTATATGGAACGTGCAGACCAAGCAAATGGAAACTTATTCATCTAAAAAAGAAATATATAAAATGGAAACAATATGCATCATGCGAGATCTTTATAAAGCAATACATGCTTTTGAAACAGACTTTGAATCTTGCTATGGTATCTCTCTTAACGAAGCTCTAATCTTATGTTCCTTAAATGAAGCACAGTTTATGATGTCTTCAAAAGCTCTAGCTGAAAGGACAGAAATGTCTACTTCACAAACTTCTAAAGTAATAGGAACAACAGAAGATAAAGGATTAATTAAAAGAATACTAGGACAAGAAGACAAGCGTATGATGTACTTCAACCTAACCTCGGATGGTAAAAAAATATTAAAACGCTTAAAAACAGAGCAACTTACAATACCGAAGTTGATACAGCCCATTTTTAATTAACTAAATAATAGCAAGTCTAAAAAACAGACTTGCTATTATTTTTTATAAAGCATCATACAATGCTTGTTGCATTCTATCTCTAATTTCATATTTAGCTAAATTATTGGGCCACTGAGATGGGTACGTTCTATTACATACCAATACAAAAACCAAATCATTTACAGGATCTGCCCAAGCACAGCTACCTGTAAACCCTGTGTGTCCATATGTTTCAATAGGAACTGTTGACAAACAAGCAGAAGAACCATTAGGATCAGGATTTGGCTTATCAAAGCCCAGCCCACGTCTACTTATTTTAGATACCTTTGTAGTAAATAACTCGCAAGTACTTTCACTTAATAAACGCTGTCCTTTATAAAAACCTTTATCTAAAAAAAGCTGATATATACTAGCTACTGCATCAGCACTGGCAAATTGACCAGCATTTCCGGACACACCACCTTGTAAAGCTGCTAGTTCATCATGAACAAATCCTTGTAATACCTCTTTACGAAAGAACTTATCATTAGTTGAAGGAACTACTCTATCCTTTTCAATTCGTTGTAAAGGGTTATAGCAAATATCGGCTAACCCCATAGGTTTATAAAAATTCTTATCTAAAAAAACATCTAAAGACTCTCCTGAAACCTCTTCTACAATTTGCTTTAACAGAATAAAGCCTAAACAACTATACCTGTATTTTTTAGATAGCAAAGGTTTCTCTACAATAGTCGAAATTATTGAGTCGGAGATACTTTTATTAAACCACAACTTACTTGCCACTTGTATAGAATATGTATCACTAAACTCCTTAGATGTTAAATTAGCCAGAAATTTAAAATTAGGATTAGCCCAAGTTCTCCTACCCAGCTGAATAGGATGTTTTACATCCTTATATGCTCTAAACAATGTTCCACTATAACTTTTCGAGTCAATTATTGTATTATATACAGATAAGCCAGCTCCCATCCCAGATTCATGAAATAATAATTCTTCGATGGTAATTGTAGATTTATCTGTATTTTTCAACATAGGAAGATAGTTAGAAGCATAATCTGTAAGATTAATAAGCCCCTTGTCATATAGTTTCATTACAGCTAAAAGCGTTCCTGTTGTTTTAGACAAAGAGGCAATATCATAGAGATCTGTTACTGATACGTGCTTAGAGCCTGTACCTGTAAAAGTTCCAAAAGCCTTATTATAAACAGGAAATCCACCTTTCAATATAGTAACTTGGCAGCCAGGAAAAGCTTTTTTATCAATTGCATCAAGCGCTATTGTATCTATTTTATCTAAAAAAACTTGATTAAGTCCTAGTTCTTGGGCCAGTATAGGCTTTTTTTTTATTTGAAATTGACTTTTTTTCATTCCAGCAGGAAATTTTCTTCCTATTGAAACAGCTAGTTTTCCAGTAGCATTTTTCCTCCCATATATAACATCTAAAACTTTCTGTTGTACTGCATCTGAAGTGGAGTGACCTAATATTGCAAAGTCTGAAGTTGATAAAGCTTCCTCTAATCCATATAGTTTATCTCCACTCATCAATATAAAATAGCCTACAGGTTTAGTAAAATCAAAACCACCCATAAACGTATTTAACCTATTAGACCTACCACTATTTATTAAAACAAACACCCTGTCATACTTTGGTAACTCTTTATTAATAAGCTCACGTTTAGCAACAGAGTAATTTTCTGGAATATGAAAAGTTGTCACATTGTAATTATCTTTAATACCGTCTAGAAAAAGCTTATAATCAGACTCATCACCTGTATAAAGACATGCAATATTTTTAAAAGAATCCGTTATCGGTGTGAATCCAGATTCATTTTTAATTAATGTAACAGCAGCTTCTTCTAGTTCTTTTATCAGCATAGAAGCTTCTGGTGTATTTATTCTTTGCATCAAGCCTGAAAGCTTTATTTTTGGAGTCTTTGTTAACTGCATAGCATACTTGTAAGTTAAAATTTTCTTACAACGTTTTTCTATTAACTCCATAGATAACTCACCTGAATCTACAGCATCTAAAATTGACTGCATCTCTTTTTGCATTCTACGAGGTACTAAAAGCATATCATTCCCAGCCAAAATAGCTTTTAGGCATAAGTCCGAATTTGAAGAGACACCTTTCATTTCTAAAGCATCTGTAAAAACTAACCCACCAAAGCCTATTGAGTCCTTAAGAACTCCATCAACTATCGGTTTTGATAAAGACGATGGCATATTGCTACGATTATCTAAAGCTGGTATATGCAAATGCCCTACCATCACACCCCCTAATCTAGCCTCTGTCAATGCTCTAAATGGATACAACTCAATGCTATCTAATCTATTCTTATCAAACTTAAGAGTTGGCAGCGACTTATGAGAATCTACATTCGTATCTCCGTGCCCAGGAAAATGTTTTGCTACTGAAAGAATGTTTTGGCTCTCTAAGCCCTTAGAGTATGCAATAACTTTCTCTGCTACATTATAAGGAGATTCTCCAAAAGAGCGCGTATTAATTACTGGGTTATAGGGGTTTATATTAACATCAGCAACAGGAGCAAAGTTAACATGTACACCCATTTCTATACACTGCCTACCCATTTCCTTTCCATAACCATAAATAAGAGCTTCGTCTGTAATAGATCCGAGAACCATATTTCGAGGAAACTTTGGAGTGTTTTTTAAACGCATAGAAAGTCCCCACTCTCCATCAAAAGTTACCATTAGTGGCACATTACTCAACTCTTGAGCAAGGTTGGTAAGCTTTACTTGTTCTGCCACTTCCCCTCCCGAAAATAGAACACCTCCTATTTTATAATCTGCTATAATACTTTTAAGATGCTCTATATTCTGCTTATTATTATAAGGGGCAAATGTATATATAAACATTTGTCCTATTCGTTCTTCTAGTGTCAACGAATTATATACAGAATCAACCCAAGCTTCACGCTTCACTAACTCCTCTTGAGGAGCAATTAAAAAAGAAGGCTCAATTTGAGCCTTTACTGTAACCATACTTACCAGTATAAGTACAGTTACAAATAGTATTTTCCTTAACATAAAAAAGCCCTAACTTAATTTTAATCTTTACTTTTTAGGATTTAGTAATACAGATAATTTACCTAAAAACACACCATTTTTTCCCATCTGAGAAATCGGAACAGCCACTCCCTCTCTATTATTTACAAATTCAGGTTCTTCCATAAAAGTATGTGAGTGCCCTCCAAGTACAACATCAATATTAGCAGTTTCTTTTACTAATACCTGGTCACTAGCTCTATTTAAAGGTGAAGGTCTTAAACCTAAATGAGAAATACAAATTACAAGATCACATTTCTCTTCGAATTTTAATTTTGCAGCTACTTCATCAGCAACAGATATAGGATCTAAATACTCAACACCAATACAGTTAGAGGCTTGTACCAAGCCTTCCAGACGAGGACTTAAACCAAAAACCCCTACTTTCAGACCATCCTTATTGAAAATAGTATAAGGTTTTACCAAGCCTTCTACAACGGTACCTGTAAAATCATAATTAGCACAAACAATTGGGAAGTTTGCCATTTTGAATAATCTAGCCATATTTTCTAGGCCAAAATCAAACTCATGGTTACCTATTGTTACAGCATCGTATTTCATTAAATTCATCAATTTGATTTCAACTTCACCTTGATAAAAATTATAATACGGAGTGCCCTGCGAAAAATCACCACAGTCAAATAATAAGAGTTCTGGCTCTACAGTTCGTAAACTATCCAACACAGTAGCTCTACGAACATACCCACCCATACCTGCATTTCTATCGGACGAGTGTGGATCTACAGGCTCAATTCTACTATGTGTATCGTTAGTATGGTAAATAACTATTCTCTTCTCTTGTGCATAAGCCTGTATTGAGCTTAACCCTATAAGTACAGTCAACACAGCTGTTAATAGTCGGTTATTATATTTTATATTCATAATATCTAAATTTACAGTTACTTAATAATAATTCTCCCCTCTATCTCAGCGTCAATAATCTCTCCTTGATTGGTTTGATTTTCTACATACTCTAAAAATAGACTTCTTAAGGTAGCTCCATCAGGACATATTCTTTGGTGAGCCTCTACTAATGCTGTCATACCGTCATTTCCGTCTGCTATATAATCAATAGTGGCTAAGGTATAATCTTTCTCATCTTCTATATCTTCCCCTGCTACTAGCGCTTTAACAACTTTACCATTTTCTACAACTAGGTTAATGTTACTAACACCTTCTCCTTTTACTAGAGCAATATTTTGCATTAATGTTTTAACATGCTTACCTTTTATAGTTAAGACACATAGGGAATTCTCAAATGGTAGTATTTCAAAGATAGTACCTGTGGTAATATTCCCTTCTGGCAAAATATTTCTAATCCCTCCAATATTCATAAGACCAATATCTGCAGGTTTACCTATAACTTTACTAGCTGCATTTCTTAATACATCTGCAACAAGATTCGACAAAGGGCTTTCTGGTCTATACTTATCTAATGTTTGTGCACTATATCCTAAGATAGTATTCATAACACTATCAACGCCTAATTTATAAGGTGCTAAAAGATCTACCGCAGACATTGATGGGTTTCTGTCATATTGACTCGTAATTTTAATTCTAGAGCCTTCAATGCTAGTTACTTGATAATTATTTGTTGTTTTACAAGAACTCAATCCTAATGATAGCGTCAAAGCTAAAGGCGCTACCCATTTATAAATACTACGAGTAATCTTCATTATATAATTCTTTATTATTAGTTTAAATTTACAACTATCTACACAACAATATGTAAATAGATACAAGCTGTTTAGAGGTTATATATTATGTTATTAATAATTATTCTATTTAGCTTAAAACAAAGATAAGATTTTGCCTTTATTTAGCCTACATATTAGATAGTTTAACGCCTATTTTTTTGGCTATATTTAAAATATTTAGTTACTTTGCATCGCTTTAACGCAATCGCTGTCACAGAACTGTTGCTTGATATGTTGCGTTTTATCGATAATTTTTTAATAAAGAAAAGAAATGAATTTAATTAAAATTGCAGAAGAAGCATTCGCTACTGGTAAGCAGCATCCAAGCTTTAAAGCAGGTGATACAGTAACTGTAGCATACCGTATTGTCGAAGGTACCAAAGAGCGTGTTCAGTTATATCGTGGTGTAGTAATTAAAGTTGCTGGCCATGGTGACAAAAAACGTTTTACAGTTCGTAAAATGTCTGGAACTGTTGGTGTAGAGCGTATCTTCCCACTAGAATCTCCAGCTATTGATAGCATCCAAGTAAATAAAGTTGGTAGCGTACGTCGTGCTAAACTTTACTACCTACGTAGTCTTACTGGTAAAAAAGCTAGAATTAAAGAAAAAAGAACTAACTAATATTCAGTTAGTGAAAAATATTAAAGCGTTGATGGTTACTCATCAACGCTTTTTTATTGCCCAAGCCCCACCTCTAATGTAAAAAGACTACGCTATAGTACTCTTTCATTGCCGACATACCTTAGGTAGGTCGGCGATATGCTTGAGGCTTATTGCCTACTAACCTTAAGCTTATCGGCAACATACATTTCCTACCATATAGTATAGAATAGAACTTAACAGTAAAAAGGGGTTTCAATCAATGATTGAAACCCCTTTTTTACATACTTTTTGTATG
>JASLCG010000065.1 GCA_030151885.1 Bacteroides sp. | reverse complement strand
AAAACATTACATTTAACAAAGGACAAGTATATCTCATCAATGCTCCTTCTGGCACCGGAAAAAGCTCTTTATGTAGCTTTATTTGTGGCTTTAGAGACGACTATAATGGAAGAATTTTATTTGAAAATAATAATATTAGACAATATGGATCTAATGCTTGGAATATTATTAGACAGAAAGAACTTAGCATCGTATTTCAAGATTTAAAGCTATTTGATGATTTAACAGTATTGGAGAATATTCAAATTAAGAATAGACTGACTAAATACAAAAGTAAAAAAGAAATAAAACAATATCTTGAGCTTTTTGAGTTAATAGACAAAATAGATACCCCACTAAAGCTACTATCTCTAGGACAAAAACAACGCATAGCTATTATTAGAGCTCTATGCCAGCCTTTTGACTTTATTTTATTAGACGAGCCTATCAGTCATTTAGATGAAATAAACAGTAATAAAGTGGCCCAAGTTATTCTTGAAGAGGCACAAAAACAAAACGCTGGGATTATTATTACATCTTTGGGTAATCAACTAGAGCTACCTTACAATATTGTATATAACTTATAATTATGATTTATAGATTAGTAAAACATAAAATTAGTGCTAAACAACTTTTTAGTTTTGCATTAGTTAATATTATCGGACTATCCATTGTATTTTTAGGATTTCAACTTTACAAAGACATTAAACCGATTATAGTAGGTGACGACACCATAGCTAATGGTGAATATATTGTATTAACTAAAGACATTAATACTCTTGGAAGCTTATTCGGGTCGAGTAATTTTAGCGATAAAGAAATTAACAACATTAAGAAACAAGACTTTATTGACAAAATAGGAGTTTTTGAAACATCTTTATTCAGTGTTCGGGCTGGAATTAACATGCCTACACTACCTATAAATTTGGCTACAGATTTGTTTTTTGAAGCAATTCCTGACGACTTTATTGATGTACAATCAGATAAATGGCTCTATAATCCGAATACAGAGGAGATTCCTATAATACTACCTAAATCTTACTTAGACCTTTACAACTTCGGTTTTGCCGCTAGTAGAAAACTTCCTCAGTTAACGGAGAATAGTATTAATAATATAAAACTTAATATTACGATTTCTTCAAAAATCCATTTTGCTCAAACATATACAGGTAAAATTGTTGGCTTTTCTAAGAGAATCAATTCTATATTAGTTCCTTTAGACTTTTTACAAGATGCAAATACAGAATTTGCTCAGCAAAAAAGCAAACCCACAAGGCTTATCATAAAAGTTAATAATCCAAATGATAAAAACTTGGTAACCTTCATTAAAGACAACAACTATCAAGTGGACGGAAACCAGCTAGATGGAAGTAGAAATAGTAATCTACTCTATATTGCAACAGCTATTGTACTTATTATAGGCTTGTTAATTTGTTTTTTATCATGTTATATACTGATTCTATCAATTTATCTTTTACTTGAGAAAAATTTAACTATACTCGAAAACTTAAGTTTATTAGGATACTCTAGAAAACAAATAGCAAAGCCGTATCAGCTACTTATTATTATCCTTAATGCCATAACCTTTATTTTATCTATTCTACTCGTTTATGGACTTAGATTAATGTATATACCAATATTAAGCAAAGTATCTACAGATAATATATCACCTGGCTTAGGAATAGCAACATTAGCATTGGCATTGTTTAGCTATATCATATTATGTTTTATCAGCATTAGAATGGTTAAAATTAGAATTAAAAAAGCTACAAAGTTCATTAAATAAAATAAGCTCCCTATACTTATTAATAAGTATAGGGAGCTTTTCAATCAACTAAATGAGTAATTAGAGTTCGTCGATTTATTTTTCTAGTTTAGGAATCCAGCTATTAACTAAATCTCTATTTGCTTCCAACCATTTTTTTGCACCTTTAACCTCATTAGTAGAAGACTCCACATCTGCCATTAAAGCACCTATTTGCTCTGTTGTGAAGCTCATGTTACCAATAAGCTGAGCAACAAAAGGATCTTTCTCTTCAAAACCTTTCCAGCAAACACTTTTAATTAATTCGGCATCACCATATACATTTTTCGGATCATCTAAAAACTTAAGATCATATTTACCGAATTTATAGTGAGGTTTCCAACCTGTCACAACAACCCACTCCTTAGATTTAATAGATTTATCTAATACAGCAACCATCATTGGGCCTGTTGAGGACAATAGCTCTAAATTTAAGTCGTAATCTTTAATTGCTAAATCGGTAGATTTCATTATACCTGCTCCAGTATCAATACCTACAATTTCATTCTTAAATTTATCTTTATGAGTATTTAATTCTTCAATTGAATTTATGTCAACATATGTCGGAACAACTAAACCTACTTTTGCATCATCAAAAAGAGTTCCTAATACAGTTAATTTATCTCCATACTTTGCAAAGTAATCTTCGTGGGTAATAGGTAACCACGAATCTAAGAATAGATCTACATCCTTACCTGCCAATGACGCAAATACAGGAGCTATATCTGCATTTTTCAAGGTTACTTTATAACCTTGTTCTTCTAAAATAACTTTAGCTAAATTAGACATTGCAATTCCTTCTGCCCAGTTAACATAAGCAATTGATACTTTTTTACTATTTTGTTCTCCACAAGAAGCTAGTACAAACATCGCTACTAGCAAAAGCGTTATATTTTTAAGTATTCTCATAATCTTTCAGTATATATTATTTATTTTTATTTGTAATTCCTTGCGTAATTCTATCTAATATAATGGCTAGAATAACTACTGCAATACCACCTTCAAATCCTAAACCAATTTTCATCTGAGTGATTCCTTTTAATACAATTTCTCCTAGCCCTCCAGCAGCAATCATAGCAGCAATGACAACCATTGATAGTGACATCATTATCGTCTGATTTACTCCTGTAAGTATAGTAGGCATAGCAAGAGGTAGCTGTACTTTAAAAAGAAGTTGCGGTCTTGTTGCTCCAAAAGAACGGGTAGCCTCAACAATATTTTCTGGAACCTGTCTTATTCCAAGATTCGTTAAACGAACTACAGGAGGCATAGCAAAAATAACCGTTGCAAATGCTCCAGGTACAGGCCCTAGTCCAAAAAACAAAACAGCAGGAATAAGATATACAAACGCTGGCATGGTTTGCATAAAATCTAAAATTGGTCTTAACACACTATTACATCTATCACTATTAGCACTCCAAACTCCTAGAGGTACTCCAATTAGCAAAGCTATAAATGTGGATGATAACACCAGTGCTAAAGTCTGCATTGTCTCATCCCAAAACTCTAAATTATGTATCAGTAGAAGCCCTAAAATTGTAAATACAGCAACTCCTTTACCAGCCTTTCTCCAAGCTAAAAAAGCAATTAGAGCTATCATTAACCAAAATGGTATAAAAGATAATACCGCTTGCAAACCATCTATAAATCCTCCGATACCTGAATTTAAGGCGTCAAAAAAACCTGCAAAATTATCTGTTAGCCAGTTTATGGCTATTTCTATATATTTTCCTATATTCAATCTAAAATCCATATCTATCATAAACCTTGTGCATTTTGTACTAATTCATCAATTTCCTCTTTATCTTTTCCTGTTACTTCAAATATCAATGAAGAAAGAGGAATAATTCCTTTAAACTCTTTAGTTTCATCAACTACCCAAATAGGAGAGTTAGTATCTGTCATTAGCGGAATTATATCTTCGATAATCGTATTTTCACGAACCGTGTGCCCATGTGGTTTTATAATAGACTCTATACTCTTTTTATTCTCTTTACGGAGTTTTAAAACATCCTTCAAGTATACTTCTCCAACCAGTTTATCATCTTCGTCAATAACAGGAAGCAGTGTTAAGTTTTTACTTTTCATTTTACGAAGTACTACTTCTGGTCCCTCCTTATGCTTACGGGCAACAATCGGATTATTTAACACAATAGATGAAGCCGTAATGATTTTACTTCGATCTACATTTTCAACAAAGCTAGCTACGTAATCATTTGCAGGTTCAGTAAGAATTTCTTCCGATGTACCTACCTGTACAATTTCACCATCTTTCATAATAGCAATACGATCGCCTAGCTTAATAGCCTCATCCAGGTCATGAGTAATAAAAACAATAGTCTTTTTCATTTTAGCTTGCAACGTTAATAACTCGTCTTGCATTTGCACACGAATTAATGGATCTAAAGCCGAAAAGGCCTCATCCATAAGCAACACTTCTGGATCATTTGCTAAAGCTCTAGCAAGCCCTACACGTTGCTGCATTCCACCAGACAGCTCACTCACCATCTGCGACTCGTAACCTTGTAGTCCAACAAGCTCCATCGCTCTCATTGACTTAGATTCTCGATCTGCTTTGTCAACACCTTGTAACTCTAAGCCAAACCCTATATTTTGCAATACAGTCTTATGAGGTAGTAGTCCAAAGTTTTGAAAAACCATAGCTAAAACTTTTCTACGGATATCTAATAATTCTTTATCACTAGCTTTAGATATATCTTGACCATTAATTATTATTTCCCCAGAAGTTGGTGTATTTAAACGATTAATACATCTTAGTAATGATGATTTACCGCTACCAGACAACCCCATAACAACAAAGATTTCTCCTTCATTAATTGTCAAGTTCGCATTTTGCACAGCTATTGTACACCCTGTATTTTTCAAAATATCTGCTTTACTCTTTCCTTTCTTTAAGTGACGTAAAGCCCTAGTCTTTTCAGACCCAAAGACTAAATATAAATCTCTAATATCTATTTTACTCATTTAATTTTATTTTTTATGTATTAGAAATAATATCCTATATTGATATTAAATCTTGCATTCCATTTTCTTTCAGGATCACCTTGAGCAAAACTCTCTGTCCACTCATTACTAAACCAAGCCTGATTTTTACCCAATGCATAATCTATATAAGTATATATAGGTCCCATCGTAAGCATCATACCCGATATGTTTTGGTAACTATCCTTAAAGCCTTTAATACGTTTATGCATCATACTAAAATCATTATAAATTTTAATTGCATCCAAAACACCTTTATTTACAGGTATATTATAACTGATATGTGCAATGTAAGTATCTGCTTTAGTAGCTACATTGTACTCTGCACCATATGCAGCCATTGAAACATAATCTTTATTCACAATACCATTATCATCGGCACTATTCTTAGGATTCATAGAGTATCTTGAATATTGAAGTTTTAGGTCCCAGTTTGCTACAGCCATTGTATAGTGAAGTGCTAATGCTTTTCTAAGCCCCATTTTCTCAGTATCCATATTGTATATTCCTCCAAGTAAGCCCGAAACCCCCACTTGCTGTTTCACTGTACTCCCCCAGTTGTAAGCAACTTGAATATTTCCTTGATTAGTCTCTTTATTTCTTCCAGCTATATCATAGCCATATCTATCGGGAGAAATCGATGTTTTATTACCAAAATCCAGTACATCTGCATTTTTGAAGAAGGCCAATGCTACATCCCATTTATTCTTATGATAAAGGTATTTTATACCCATATCCGAATCATCTTCTAAACCAAGATAATAGTTAATACTAAAAAAGAAGTTATTTGCTGTAGATGGCTGTATTCCAAAAGGTACTGTTGTAAGCCCTACTTGTACTTGATGCGTGTCATTGGGTTTATATCCAATCCAACCTGTTCTCAACATAGGTCCTCCCGACCCTTTTGCATAAAATCTATAATCTGCTTGAAGTATAAAATTTTTGTATGCTCCTGATAAATCTAACTTAAAGACATCGTAGCCAAAGTCTCCACCTTTTTTACGGCTATCTTTTTTCCAGTCGGAATAGTTGTAATTAAACCTTAAAGCACCTCCCAGCTTAAACTGAGGCTTTTCTTGTGCAGCTAATGGTTGAAAATTTGAACATAATAAGAATAAAAAGGTAAAAAGAATAAATTCTTTATATCTCATAATTAATTAAGTTTTGAGTATATCCAAATCTTAATAAAAAGACTCTATAATATGAATATGCTTATGATAAATGTTATAAAAATTATAACAATAGAAGATAGGAGTTATACAAATTCTCTCCTAATTTGGATATGGGTTAATAATAAAAAAACCTATAGGATTAAGTATAGTTTACGACGTATAACTTTTACAAAGATAAAAAAACTAATCTCTTTATGCAACCTTAAACACAACCAAGTACACATAAATAGCTAATAATTAGGTTAATAATTAACAAAAAAAGATATACAGCACACATATAAGTTGCTTTAACACCTATTTATATATAGAGTTTTAAGTGTTTTAATAAAGATATATTCAAAAAGTTATCAACGTACAGTTTTGACTATCAATATGCAGTATATAAATTTATATTTATGTATATTTGCAAGTATTCGAATCAAAACTAATTAAATTATATCAAATGAAAAAGATCTTATTAACAGCTGCTATCTGCCTAGTAAGCCTTGGCATATTTGCGCAAGAGAAAGCTGAAGAAACAGGTTTTATCTTTACTACAGTTAAAGAAAATCCTATCACCCCAGTGAAAAATCAAAATCGCTCGAGTACATGCTGGAGCTTCTCTGGTATAGGATTCTTAGAATCAGAACTTCTTCGTATGGGCAAAGGAGAATTCGACCTATCTGAAATGTTCGTAGTTAGCCATACTATGCAAGAAAGAGCAGAACTATATGTAAGACTGCATGGAAGTAGCTCTTTTTCTCCTGGAGGTAGTTTTTATGATGTAATCTATACGATGAAACACCATGGACTAGTACCTCAAACTGCAATGGAAGGAATTAAGTACGGCGAAGAAAGACACGTACACACAGAACTTGATGCTGTTGCAGAAGGTTATGTAAACGCTATTGCAAAAGGTAGACTAAAAAAGCTTACCCCAGTCTGGAAAGATGGCTTAAAAGCAATTTACGATACTTACTTAGGAGAATGTCCTGAAGAATTTACATATAACGGAAAAACATATACACCTGAATCGTTCGTTAAATATTTAGGACTTAATGCAGACGATTACGTATCTGTGACTTCATACACACACCATCCTTTCTATTCTAAATTTGCAATTGAAATTGAAGATAACTGGAGAGGTGGACTATCATACAATTTGCCAATTGACGAGTTTATGGAAGTAATGGACAATGCTGTTGAAAAAGGGTACACCATTGCTTGGGGTAGCGATGTTAGCGAGTTAGGTTTTACTCGTAACGGAATTGCTGTTCTTCCTGATATGAAAAGAGCTGATCTTTCTGGTTCTGATATGGCTAGATGGACAGGTATGACACCTGCAGATAAATCGAAAGAAGCAACATCTAAACCAGGACCTCAAATGAAAGTAACTCAAGAAATGAGACAAGTTGCATTTGATAATTGGGAAACTACAGACGACCATGGTATGCTTATCTACGGTATTGCTAAAGACCAAATTGGTAACGAATATTACATGGTTAAAAACTCATGGGGTACAGATAATAAATACGAGGGTATTTGGTATGCATCAAAACCTTTTGTTAAATATAAAACTATGAATATAGTTGTTCATAAAAATGCTATTCCAAAAGCTATAGCTAAAAAGCTAGGTTTAAAATAATTTAATAATAGCCATTATAAAATAAAGCAGGTGTTTATTGAGCTCAATAAACACCTGCTTTATTTATTTCTAACAGTTAGATACTGTTATCTATTTTCTCCAAACTCTAACTGCTGTTTACCCACTTCTTTTAGTGTTTCCAAACCTTTTCTATCACTCTTATACTCTGAGTTTCTTCTTTTTGTACTACTACTATTACTTTTTTCGTACACTGTATAAAGCAATGGAATTGTAGGTTCAATAGATTTTATGGTAACTTCTGCTGACATAGGTTGATATAACCCTTCAAACAACACTCTTGCTTTTACTTTTATTTCACCTGCAATTGTTGTAGAACGCAATAGTACAGGAGCTGTACCCCACTCTACAATAACTGGATTTGTCATTGTATCCTCATTGCCAATAAGCTCTCCTTCACCCTCAACAGAAAATTCAATATATCTGTTTGTTAAATGCTTAGTTCTTCCGTATTCATCAGCAATAGCAGCCACAACAGTAACAAAATCAGACCCATCTGCAACTAAGTTTGTACGATCACTATCAATAGATAAGACTATTTGTGTAGGTCTTCTTGAAGGATAGACAGTATCTACCACAGCAAGTTTTCCATCAATATAGCCTTCAGCAGCCAAGAATACACTCTTAGATTTATTTTCATACATACTTATACGCTTATCTATCATAAAATCATAAACATCCTTAAACTTAATGATAGGTGAAGGCATTCCTTCCGAACTTAATTCTTTCTTATAGATATATTGCTGCCCTTCTGATGTATATTTAAGTCGAACTTCATCACAGTTAGAATAGACAGTTACATCACTACTTGAAAAAGGAGTCATTTCATGAGCTATAGTCAAAGTAGGACCCGACTCTGCGGTTGGGTGATTTTCTCTAGCATCACGTTGCGATTTAAACATATAGTAAGAGTACTTAGGCTGACGATATGCATCCATTATACCTCCATAAAACGGATCTGGATGGTAACCTCTTTGATGATCAAAGGCATGCCATAAAGCTCCACCCACATGATGTCTACTTGTTCTATACAATCCATCGTATGATGTATAATCGTATGTAGGCTTAGCATAATGAATTGCTTGCACTAACATGGGTTGTTCTCCCCACGCTCTTGATACCCTACTAGGTGAGTTATGACTTATCCAAGTATCTACATTATCTCCCCATTCACGAGTGAAATAAGTCCTTTCTTTATCATATTCTCCTGTAGCCCACTCTTTATCTGCATTATTCGGATGCCCAAAATGAATTTTAAAATACTCACTACCTCTTGCAGAAGCATCACAAGCTGTATAACAAGAAGCATAAGGATACTCTGCATGTACAATTTCATCAACACGCTTAGCAAAATAGTCTGGATACCATGTTTCATTTAAAATAGGCTCCCAAAGCCATACAGATGCATGATTACGATCTCTCCTAACCATGTTTCTAATATCACTATATACACGTTGCTCAAAAATAGGATCTTCGTTCCAAAACTGCCAACCTGGAGTATTAACAATCACTAATAAGCCTAACTCATCGCATGCATCCATAAAAGCAGGGTCTTGAGGGTAATGTGCATTTCGTATTACTTTTAAACCCGCATCTCTCAACTTTTTGGCATCTCTCCAGTGCGCATTATTACTAACAGCATTACCTACAACAGCATAATCTTGATGTCTATTTGCCCCTATTAATGGATAAGGGTAAGGTTTCCCATTAAGCCAAAAACCATCTTCTCCTTTAAACTCAAAAGAACGAATTCCAATTCTTCTAGCATATCCATCAATAACTTTACCTTTATTATTCTTAACTCTTATCTCTAAACGATATAATGAAGGTAGCTCTGGCGACCACAAACTAGGTTTATTTACTTTCAACTGACTTGCAACATCTACAGATATAGCATTGCTTAGGCTAAATTTAGACAGCTCTTTAGCAACAACTTTACCAGTAGAATCAAGTAATTTAAACTCAACAACTCCTTGATTGCTTTTACGATTAGAATCAGTCTTCAAATTTAGTTTTAGATCTACTAAAGCTCTCTCCTCCGACACAGAAGAATACGAGACGAATAATCCTCCGCCTGCAACAGTATCTTCAAAGTTAGCATCGGTAATATACGTATCTGAATGAGATATTAACCATACATCTCTGTATATACCTGCAAAATAAGCAAAATCTAATGCATCTTGTTTCTTACCTGGTGGGTAAGAAGGATCGTCACTATTATCTGCCCACACTGCAATAACATTATCACCAGACAAGTTTAAGTGCTCTGTTGCATCAATTATAACTGGTAAAAAACCACCAAATTGCTCCTTTACTAATTTACCATTAATATAAACTTTTGACTTCCCCATAATGGCTTCAAAGTGCAATATTACTTTAGAGTTTAATTTAATACCGTCTAAATTAAGGTGTTTTCTATACCACACTTCTCCTTGATAATTCATACAGCCACTCGCCTCAGCAGGTAATAATTCAACACCGTTTGGCACAGAAACAACACCCCATTTAGAGTCATCAAAATCTACGTTTGAGGCATCTTTAATAACTCCTTTAAAAAGCTTCCAATTAGGATTTAAAGAGTAAACAGACCGACCTGTATTATCTAATGGATAGAACCCTGCTGTAGAAAACTGTGGATTTGCAAAAACTGATAAAACAATAAATTGCAAGAACAACAAGAGTGATAAATGTTTTTTCATTATTAAATTAGTTAGTTAAATTTAATTCCTTAGATCAAGGAATATGATGTATTATAATACAAATATATAGATAACTATTCACAATAAACAGATGAAAAAAATGATTATTGAATGAAAGAATTAATTCACATTAATTTACAAATTAATTCATTTATAGATTTATCTAAAAATAACATTTTTTATAAGAGTGGGCTCAGGTACTTCTAGTCAACTTTGCAACTTGTATCATATAAAAAATTTCTAAAATTAAAAATTTAAAAGACTATTTATAATTCCGAATAATAGTTATATTTGTAATACAGGTCACTAAGTAATACTGCTTTAATATTCTATATATCAGGACTATAAACACAATAAACCTCGATATAAAAGAATTTGATAAATTAAAAAGAAAACAGTTTTTTGGAAATCTTTTAAATTAAAAAATCATTCAAAGTTTTCCAAAATGAACACTTTAAAGAGATATTCAAGATGGGTACTTCCTCGAAATCAATTATCAAGAGAGATGGGAAAAAAGAAATTTTTTCTCCAGTAAAAATCAAAAATGCGTTAAATAAAGCATTTGAAGCATCAAATCAAATTTCAGATTTTGATACTGTTGATAAGATTACAACAAATGTAATCAATCAAATTAACTCAGACATAATTTCTGTTGAAGAAGTTCAAGATATTGTTGAGAAAGAACTCATGAAGCAATATCCTGACGTAGCAAAAAAATACATCCTGTATAGAAATTGGCGTAATACAGAACGCCAAAGAAAAACCAAAATGAAACACATTATGGATGGTATTGTTGCTATTGACCAAAACGACATTAACCTTAGTAATGCAAATATGAGTAGTCATACTCCAGCTGGACAAATGATGACATTTGCATCCGAAGTAACTAAGGACTATACATACAAATATCTACTTCCAAAAAACTTCTCCGAAGCTCATCTTTTTGGAGATATACATATACACGATTTAGACTACTATCCAACTAAAACTACAACCTGCATTCAATATGATTTAGACGATCTTTTTGAAAGAGGATTTAGAACTAAGAATGGTAGTATAAGAACACCTCAAAGCATACAGAGCTACGCTACACTAGCAACTATCATATTTCAAACTAACCAAAATGAACAACATGGAGGGCAAGCAATACCTGCTTTTGACTTCTTTATGGCAAAAGGTGTACTAAAGTCCTTTTATAAACATATAGTTAATTTTATAGGCTTTTTCAACTTGATGGATGATAAAATTGCTCCTTCAGATAAAAGCATTAAAAACCTTGTTGTAGAGAACATTGATAGTATCAAACCAAATGATCACCATAAAGAGTGCTTAAGAGTAGCTTTAACAGCCCTTAATATAAACATAACAAAACACGAACTAGATCATATCTTCAATAAAGCCTATAAGCAAACTAGAAAAGATACTCACCAAGCTATGGAGGGCTTCATACACAACCTAAACACAATGCACTCTAGAGGTGGTAATCAAGTAGTATTTAGCTCTATAAACTATGGTACAGATACTTCTGAAGAAGGAAGAATGGTTATGGAAGAGCTTATGCAATCTACAATAGAAGGCTTAGGAGCTAAAGGTGAAGTACCTGTATTTCCTATACAAATCTTTAAAATAAAAGATGGAGTAACTTTTAATGAAGATGATTACAATAAAGCTATGGCCAACTTTGATGATGCTATTAATGGTAAAATAAAGTTCAATGCACCCAACTTTGATTTATATTTAAAGGCTTGTCAAACAACATCTAAAGCTCTTTTCCCAAACTTTATGTTCTTAGATACAAGCTTTAATAAAAATGAGAAATGGGATGCTAACGACCCTAAGAGATACCATAACGAATTGGCTACTATGGGTTGTAGAACACGAGTATATGAAGATTTGCATGGTGAAAAGACCTCTTTAGGACGTGGAAACCTTTCATTTACAACATTAAATATGCCTAGACTAGCTATTGAAGCTAAAAAAGCAGCCGAAAATGAAGCTAAATCTAAAGATGAAGTTATTATTAGAGCTAAAAAGATTTTCTTAGATAGCGTAAAAGAAAAAGCTAGACTAATTGGCGAACAACTTCACTCAAGATACGAATATCAAAAAACAGCATTAGCTAGACAGTTCCCATTCATGATGGGTAATGATGTCTGGAAAGGTGGAGGTGCTCTTGAACCGAATGATCAAGTAGGAGATGTACTTAAACACGGTACATTGGGTATAGGTTTTATAGGAGGACACAATGCAATGGTGGCAATATATGGAGAAGGACATGGACATAATAAGGATGCTTGGAATACTCTTCATGATGCAGTTTTAGTTATGAATGAAGTGGTTGAGGAAATGAAGAAAAAATACAACTTGAACTACTCAGTTCTAGCCACTCCTGCAGAAGGTCTATCTGGAAGATTTACTAAAATAGATAGGAAGAAATATGGACTAATTCCTGGGGTTACAGATAAAGATTATTATATAAATTCGTTCCACGTAGATGTTCAAGAACACATTAGCATAGTAGATAAAATAAAGGCCGAAGCTCCATTCCATGCTTTAACAACAGGAGGGCACATTACTTATGTTGAGTTAGATGGTGAAGCTCAAAAAAATGTAAAAGCCATTGCTAAAATAGTTAAAGTTATGCACGATGAAGGCATCGGCTACGGATCAATAAATCATCCTGTAGATACTTGTAAAAAATGTGGCTTTAGAGGAGTTATATACGACAAATGCCCTGTTTGTAGAAGTGAAGCTATTTTAAGAATGCGTAGAATTACTGGATACCTAACAGGCGATTTAAGTTCTTGGAACTCTGCAAAACAAGCAGAAGAACACGATAGAGTAAAACACCACTAAAAAATAGATGAATTTATTATATACATACCCAGAAACAATTGTAGATGGAGAAGGTATTAGATTTTCTATATATCTAGCTGGATGCAATCATAACTGTAAAGGGTGTCATAATAAACAAAGTTGGAACCCTAATGCAGGAAACCCACTAACAGAGGAGCTTATTACAGAGTTAATAGATGAAATTAATAACAATCCTCTATTAGATGGAATTACACTATCAGGAGGAGATCCTTTTTATAATAAAGAGGAACTTCTTCATCTAGTTGTTCGACTTAAAAAAGAGACAGGACTTAATATATGGTGCTATACAGGCTATGTATATGAAGACTTATTAACTAATAATACAGCTTTAGAAATATTTAAATATATTGATGTACTAGTAGATGGACCATTCATACAGAGTCTATACTCGCCAAACATATCTTTTAGAGGTAGCACAAATCAAAGAATTATAAAGCTACACTAAAAAAGACAAATCTATCTAAGATTAAAGAAGATATAAAAGAGGCTAAGATGATATAAAAATCATTTTTAGCCTCTTTTTCTTAATACTTAGGAAGTAAACTATTCAAACATAGACTTACCTGTTCATCATTGCCGACATACCTATTACATGTTGCCGACAAGCCTCAGGTATGTTGCCGATATACCTCAAGTATGTCGGCAACAAAGAGTCGAGGTCTCTATGGGTACTTACAATATAACACATATAAAAAGTCCTCTCAGTACAAGAAAGTACTAAGAGGACTTAAATATTTTATTATCAAATAACTCTGTTAGAAAAAGAAGCGAAGAATATCGTTCAAGTTAGCCCATATCAATAATGTGAATAAAATAATCATACCAACAATTTGAGCTCTTTCTAAGAACTTATCACTAGGTTTTCTTCTAGTTATAATTTCATATAAAAGGAAAAACACATGTCCCCCATCTAAAGCAGGAATAGGTAGTAAGTTCATAAATGCCAAAATTATTGACAAGAGAGCTGTCATACTCCAAAAAGCTTGCCAATCCCATTGCGCTGGAAAGAAGTTACCAATAGCAACAAATCCTCCTAACTGTTTTACACCTTCTTTAGAAAACACATGCTTCATACTGTTAGCGTAGTTTTTAAGCATAGAAACTCCTAAATTGGCACCAGCTGGTAGAGATTCTACAAAAGTATATTCTTTCGTGTTATATGGAATATTTACCACTTGAATACCTAAGCTACTTAAAGAATCAACATCTACTTTACAATTTATCAGACTTTCACCTCTATATGCTTCAATATCAAAAGAAGTAACATGTTCTGCTTTTAAGTTTTGCAACTGCTCTTGAAAACTATACCATGAGTTGGTATTTTCACCATTTAAACGAACAATACTATCTCCAATACTTAAACCTGCAGCATGAGCTGGAGAATCATTTAAAATATTTCCAATAACAGCAGGTACATTTACCATTGCAAAAGGTTTCTTATCCTTCATTAGTTCAGACATAAAGTCTTCTGGCATATATACAGACACCTCTTGCCCATCTCTACGTACAGAAACCTGTCTTGCATCAACAATAGCAGATAACACATTAGCATTATATTTACCAAATGGTTTTCCATCTGCTGAAAGAAGAACATCTCCATTTTTAAAACCAGCAGCTAATGCAGCATCATTATATACCATACCATATGGTACTTCAGATGTTTCTATATAACTTTCTCCCCAAGTAAATAGCATCATAGCATATATAAACAAGGCCAAAATAAAGTTAAATAGTACACCACCTATCATTATAAATAGGCGTTGCCAAGCTGGTTTAGAACGGAACTCCCAAGGTTTTGGTTCTTGTTTCATCTGCTCTGTATCCATAGACTCGTCTATCATACCAGATATTTTACAATACCCACCTAGTGGCAACCACCCTAAAACATATTCTGTATCACTATTTTTAGGTTTATACTTAAATAGCTTAAACCAAGGGTGAAAGAAAACACAGAAAGTTTCAACACGCACCTTAAACAAGCGAGCGAATAAAAAGTGTCCTCCTTCATGGACTATAACTAAGAGAGATAGACTCATCATTAGTTGTAATGCCTTTATTAAAAATGTTTCCATTATTATATACTCTTTTATTTTTCTATTTTATTTATTCTATAGTAATGTCTTAGCCAACTTTCTAGCTTCCATATCAGTTGCCACATAATCTTCGTACGAAGGATTAGCGATAAATGAAACTTTAGACATACAAGACTCTATTACATCACTCATCTCTAAAAATCCAATTCCATCTTTTAAGAAAGCATCAACAACTACTTCATTTGCTGCATTTAATATACATGGTAAATTTCCTCCTTTACCAATAGCATCAAAAGCCAATCTTAAGTTTTTAAACCTTGTAGTATCTGGATCTTCAAATGTAAAAGTTGAATATTGTTTAAAATCAAGCTTATCTACATTTGACGGCAATCTATTTGGATAAGAAAAAGCATACTGAATAGGAGTTCTCATATCAGGAGCTCCTAATTGAGCTTTTATAGAACCATCTTGAAATTGCACCATAGAGTGGATA
The DNA here is from genome assembly GCA_030151885.1 of Bacteroides sp. GTDB lineage: Bacteria > Bacteroidota > Bacteroidia > Bacteroidales > Bacteroidaceae > Bacteroides_E. The sequence continues at coordinate 24,789 of JASLCG010000065.1, read as the reverse complement.
ATAGACTGAGGGTGTACTAAGACTTGAATATCATCTGGTTCAACACCAAACAACCATTTCGCCTCAATCATTTCAAAACCTTTATTCATTAAAGACGAAGAGTCTATTGTGACCTTATTTCCCATATCCCAATTAGGATGCTTTAAAGCCTCTCTTTTCGTCACATGACGAAGAGCCTCAAGTGGGGTAGTTCTAAATGGTCCTCCCGAAGCAGTTAAGATTATTTTATCTATTTTATTGTCAAATTCTCCTACTAAACACTGAAATATAGCCGAGTGTTCAGAATCAACAGGTAAAATAGGACTATTATACTGCAACGCTAGTTTAGTTATAAGCTCTCCTGCCACTACTAGGGTTTCTTTATTTGCTAAAGCAATAACCTTGCCTGCTTTAATAGCTTCAATTGTAGGTAGCAAACCCGAATAACCTACCATAGCAGTTAATACAACATCTATCGGTTCGGCAGATACTACTTGTGCAATCGCATCAGAACCAGCATAAACCTTTATAGGTAGATTTTTTAAAGCATCTTTTAAGTAGTTGTATTTTGATTCATTTGCTATGACCACCACATCAGGTTCAAACTTAATAGCCTGTGCTATCAAATCATCTACCTTATTGTTGGCTGTTAAGGCATAAACTTGAAATTTATCTTTATGTTGCTCAATTACATCTAAGGCTTGAGTCCCTATGGAACCTGTAGATCCTAATATGGCTATCTGTTTACGTTTCAATTCATTCATTACACAATAATGTTTGTGAATTTCCATAGGCTACATTTCTTTTTCTTTGCGACTTTTTTAAAAGTTATCAACAGAATAAGAGTAGCTACTATATAAAAAAGAAGTTAGCGCACAAAGGTAATCATTTATGCACTAACTTCCGTATTTTATTTAGGTTGATTTTAAACTACTACATTGATAGTAATCCCTCTGGAATAATTGACTTTATCTCTTTTTTAGCCTCATCAATATCAAGTATTAACTCGTCTTGCGCAGGTATTAAAATCTCTTCTCCATTATAATCTACTATAAAAAGCGTATTCCAAGTAGTATCATCTACATCTGTAATTTCTCCTATTAAACTCGCTTCTTGATCCATAAGCTTATAACCAATAAAGCTAGTCCAAGAGTAGTGACTAATAGGCTCTTCTACAACTTTACCAACTTGTCTTTGCTCCAAATATGCATCTAGTTTAACAAATCTACTAGCAGCTTCATTATCGTTTATATCTTCAAGAATTATAAACACAGAATCATCTGTAGTAAACCTATACTCTACAATAAAGAATGGAACTAGTATTCCGTCCATGTTACATATTATGTAATCAGGATCTGTGGACTCTAGTAAATCATTATGTAATAAAAGCTGTAGTTCACCTTTTATTCCATGGGTTTTATTAAAAGTCCCTATTTTAATAACACTCTCTTTTTTTATCATATACGAGTAATTCTAGCTCCGATAGCATTTAGACGGCTTTCAATATCTTGATAACCTCTGTCAATTTGTTCAATATTATGAATTCGGCTAATTCCTTTAGCACTCATAGCAGCAATTAATAACGCAATTCCAGCTCTAATATCAGGAGAAGTCATATTACCTCCTTTTAACTGAAACTCTTTATTATGCCCTATCACGACTGCTCTATGTGGATCGCATAAAATAATTTGTGCCCCCATGTCAATTAGTTTATCAACAAAGAATAGTCTACTTTCAAACATTTTTTGATGTATCAATACACTCCCTTTAGCTTGAGTAGCTACTACTAGTAAAACACTCAGCAAATCTGGTGTTAAACCAGGCCATGGAGCATCTGCTATTGTCATAATAGAACCATCTATAAATGTATCAATTTCATACATTTCTTGGGCAGGAACAAAAATATCATCCCCTCTTTGCTCTATTTTAATGCCTAATCTTTTGAAACTATCTGGTATTACACCCAGATTTTCATAAGAAACATCTTTGATAGTTATTTCACTACCAGTCATCGCCGCCATTCCAATAAAAGAACCCACTTCAATCATGTCTGGTAGCACTTTATGCTCAGTTCCTTTAAGGCTAGAAACACCTTCTATTGTTAGTAAATTCGATGCTATTCCACTGATTTTAGCCCCCATTCTATTCAGCATTTTACACAATTGCTGAAGATACGGCTCACATGCCGCATTATAGATTGTAGTAACACCTTCTGCTAAAACTGCAGCCATTACTATATTTGCAGTTCCTGTTACTGATGCCTCATCAAGTAACATATAAGTTCCTTTTAACTTATCTGCTCGTAGTTCATACAGGCCATCAACCTCATCAAGAATAAAGTCAGCACCTAATTTTTGAATACCAACTAAGTGAGTATCTAATCTTCTTCGGCCTATTTTATCTCCACCAGGTTTAGAAATTACAGCTTTTCCAAATCGTGCAACTAAAGGACCAATTAACATGACAGAACCTCTTAAGCTAGAACATTTCTTTAGAAACTCATCACTAGATAAGTAATCTAAATCTACATTTTTAGCTTCGAAACTGTAACTGTTAATTCCCTCTTTAGCTACTGTAACCCCCATTTCTCGAATTAACTGAATAAGATTATTCACATCGAGAATATCTGGGATATTATTTATTACAACCTTCTCAGGAGTTAATAGTGTAGCACATATAACCTGAAGAACCTCATTTTTAGCCCCTTGAGGATATATATCACCTTTTAATTGATGCCCTCCTTCAATTACAAATGAAGCCATATTAATAGTATTAAAGTTTAAAAATGTGAACGATATAATAAATATAGAAACAATATTTCACAAGTAAAACTATTAATGCTTATGATTATTTCTTCTTTGGTTGTTTCTACTCTTATGTCTATTTTGATATTGAGGTTGACGAACATTCATTAATTTGACAATATCATCATTTAGTTTTAAACGTCCTTCAGACAACTCTAATAAGTCATCATTAATTGTATCGTCATCAACAGAGTCTCTATTCCAAGTCAGGTAGTTTTTCTTCATATGACTTGCAATCATTGCAACTAATTGATTGCGTTCATTTTCATCTTCTATTTCCACAGCTTTTTGCACTAGGCGCTCTGTTGTTTTTCCGTAATAACGGTACCTTATACGAGATTGAGGATATGGAATGGAGTCTGGTCTTGTGTGAAGATTATCTTTACGAACGATTTCATAAGGGTAATCTATATCCAATTTAAAGTCTGACATAATGGCTAAATGATCCCATAATTTATGCTTAAAATCAGGTACGTCTCTCAGGTGAGGGAACATATTACCCATAACATCAATAATGGTGCTAGCACATTGTTGTCTTTCTTCTTTAGTTTCTAAAGTTAAGGCATAATTTACCATATTCTGAATACTACGACCATACTCTGGCAATGGCATTCTCATCTGTTGTGTGTTATACTCCATATAATCCTTTCATAATTCTTAAAATGATTTACAATAATTTCTTTTTAGGTGTAGTAGCAACAAACTCTTTCAAATAAAATGGTTCAAAGTAAGCTACATCTACGAAGTCCTTATTTATAAAAGCACGCTCGGCCAATGGTCCCATCATTTTGGCCAATGGGTTTATTTTATCAATAAAATGAGCATTAGGGTGCTTTATTATCTCCTTACATTTTTCAGCACCATTACCAAAGAAGTAAACAGGCTGTTTGTCTAAAAACTCTACATAAGAATTTTCGTCAATAATATCTGCTGATATGGGTTTTTGCTCATTAAGAGCTCTGTCAAAAATAGCAGAATAGACTTCCATTCTTCTAGCATCTAGCATAGGACAAATCAAAGCATTCTCCGGAAGTTCGTGATATAATAATACTGGTACACTCAACACTTTTAATGTCGGAATAGCTATTAAAGGAAGATTTCTTCCATAGCAAATACCTTTAGCCATTGATACACCAATTCGTAATCCTGTATAAGAACCAGGACCACAGCTTACGGCTACAGCGTCTAAAGGAATTCCATGACTATCGACAAAAGCAAGGGCTTCATCCACAAAAACACCTAGTAGTGTGGCATGGGAAGGACCATTATATTCAGTTTTTTCAAACAATATATCTGTCTCTTGGCTTACTGCAACTGAACAGACAGTAGTAGAGGTTTCAATGTGTAAAATACACGACATAACATTCAATTTAATAATATACAAAGATAGCTCATAATTACGAAAAAACAGCTATTTTTGCGTAAAACAACATCTATATGATACAATCTATGACCGGCTATGGCAAAGTTGTAGCCACACTGCCAGACAAAAAAATTACTATTGAGATAAAATCACTTAATAGCAAATCTCTAGATCTTTCAACTCGTATTGCTCCTGCATACAGAGAAAAAGAGATTGAAATTCGTAGAATAATAGCAGAACAACTTTCTAGAGGAAAAGTTGACTTTAACCTTTGGATCGAAAAAGAAGACCTATCAGATGCTGCTGTTACGATAAACCAAGCTTTAGTTGAAAGCTATTATAAGCAAATTAGTACAATTTCGCAAAACTTAAATATCCCATTACCAAGTGATTGGTTTACAACTCTATTAAGAATGCCTGAAGTGCTTTCTAAACAAGAGATACAAGAAGTAACTGAAGAAGAATGGGCTATAGTACATAAATCTATTCTAGAAGCTTTAGAGTTATTAACTAACTTTAGAATTCAAGAAGGTACAGCTCTTGAAAAGAAGTTCGAACAAAACATAGCAAATATAGAAGAGCTTCTTGTAGCTATTGAGCCACATGAAAAAGAGCGTGTTGAAAAAGTTAGAGAGCGTATTGTAGAGGCTTTAGAAAAATCTTTGGAAGTAGACTACGATAAAAATAGACTTGAGCAGGAGTTAATATTCTACATTGAAAAACTTGATGTCAATGAGGAAAAACAACGCCTAAAAAATCACTTAAAATACTTTGTAAGTACTATCCAAGGAGAAGCTGGACAAGGTAAAAAGCTTAACTTTATTGCACAAGAAATTGGAAGAGAGATAAACACGTTAGGTAGCAAATCAAACCATGCAACCATGCAAAAAATAGTGGTACAAATGAAAGATGAGCTTGAACAAATTAAAGAACAGGTATTGAACGTATTATAAACTATGACGGGAAAATTAATCATCTTTTCAGCTCCTTCAGGATCTGGAAAGTCGACTATTATAAACTATCTATTAACTAAAGAATTAAATCTAGAGTTTTCTATATCTGCAACTAGTAGAGCTCCTAGAGGTTCTGAAAAAAACGGAGTTGAATATTACTTTTTAACGCCAGAAGAGTTCAAAAATAAAATTGCAAACAATGAATTTTTAGAATTCGAAGAGGTATATGCCGATAGGTTTTATGGAACTCTAAAAAGTGAGGTCGATCATAAACTGGCTGAAGGTAAAAATGTTGTACTAGACATTGATGTTAAAGGTGGTATGCGTGTAAAAGAACAATATAAAGATAGAGCTTTAGCTATTTTTATACAACCCCCATCAATAGCTGAGTTAGAAAATAGACTTAGAGGTAGAGCTACTGATAAAGAAGAGGTTATTTTACAAAGAATAGCTCGTGCCGAAGAAGAGTTAGAATATGCTAATAAGTATGATGTAATAATCATTAACGACGAGCTAACTAAAGCCCAAGTTGATGCTGAAAATATTGTATCAGAATTTATTCATTTACATTAACATAATAACGACTAAATATTGAGCTCTTTTTCTTAATTTAAATCTAAGAAAAAGAGCTTTTTTATAAGACTTATGACTAAACGAAAAAAAGTTGCCCTATTTGGTGGCTCATTTAACCCTATACATATAGGTCATCTAGCTTTAGCCAATTTTATTTGTGAAAACAAATATGTAGATGAACTATGGTTCTTATTAACCCCTGAAAATCCTCTAAAAAAGAGCGATAATTTAGTTAATGAGCAGCTTAGATTAAAGATGGTTGAATTGGCCATAGATAGCTACTCTAAATTTTTTGTTTCTGATTTCGAATTCCAACTTCCAAGACCTTCTTATACAATTAACACATTAAGAGCTCTTGAACGAAAATATCCTAATTATGAATTTTACTGGGTACTAGGTGCCGATAATTGGCTAATTATTGACAAGTGGAAAGATTCTGATCAAATTATTAAAGATTTCAACTTAATAATATATCCTAGAATGGGATATACTATAGAAGAAAATACACTTCCTAAGAATGTAGTCTATATAAATAGTCCAATCATTGAAGTTAGCTCTACCTTTATTAGAGAAAATATAAGAAAAGGAAAAGATATGCTATACTTTCTACATCCTAGTGTAAGCGGTTTTATTAAACAAAATAGTCTTTATAAATAGTATTTTAAAGGAGTCATAAAATATTGTACCTTCGTACAAAACTATAATCATGTTAGAGATAAAACAAAATTCATTATATGCTTGGGTACTTGCAGCACGTCCCAAAACCCTTTCTGGTGCTTTGGTACCTGTTCTAATAGGTTCTTCCCTAGCCTTTATGCACGGAAAATTTAATATTTATCCTGCACTAATATGCGCTTTATTTGCCTGCCTTATGCAAATCGCTGCAAACTTTATAAACGATCTTTACGATTTTCTTAAAGGCACTGATCGTGAAGATCGATTAGGCCCTGAAAGGGCTTGTACTCAAGGTTGGATTTCTCCAGCAGCAATGAAGGTGGGTATCGTAGCTACTATTACACTTGCTTGTATCGTAGGGGGCTTTCTTATTGCGTATGGAGGCTGGGTACTTATACCTGTGGGTGCACTATGTGTTGTTTTTGCTTTTGCATATACTGCTGGTCCATATCCCCTATCCTATCATGGCTATGGTGATATCTTGGTCATGATTTTCTTTGGATTTGTTCCTGTAGGAGGTACTTATTACGTGCAAGCATTAAGTTTAAATTCTGATGTAGTTATTGCCTCCCTAATCTGTGGTGTTACAATAGACACGCTACTTGTAGTTAATAATTACAGAGATTATGCACAAGATATGATAAGTGGCAAAAAGACCATTATTGTTAGATATGGTAAAAAGTTTGGTGAATCTCTATACCTGTATCTAGGATTGACTGCTACAACACTCTCTATTTTATATGTTCTAGACGGACACATATTTGCAGCCATACTGCCTCAACTATATATTATTCCTCATTTAAAAACCTACAATAAAATGAAAGAAATCAATACAGGGAAACAATTAAATGAAATTCTAGGTAAGACTTCTAAAAACATTTTATTACTAGGAGTTTTGTTATCATTGGGTATGTTATTGAGCGTTTAACCAGCAAGCTCAATAACTTCTAAATCTTTAAACACTCCCTTATCTATTACAAAACGAACCATTGTTCTGACCTTATGAAAGCCTGAAATTCCCGCAGCACCAGGATTAATGTGAAGCATATTTAACGTTCTATCAAATTTCACTTTCAATATGTGCGAATGTCCACTTATAAAGAGCGTAGGAGGCCTCATAAATAGTGTTGTTCTTATAGATGCATCATACCTCCCAGGGTAGCCACCAATGTGTTTCATTAATACATCAGCACCATCTATAGTAAACCTATTAACCTCTGGGTATACTTGACGTATGTCTTGCCCATCTATATTTCCATATACTGCTCTAACTTTCGCAAACTCTGCTAATTTATCCAGAATAGTAATTGAGCCCACATCTCCGACATGCCAAATTTCATCACAATCGGACAAGTATGAAACATATTTATCGTCCCAATATCCATGTGTATCTGAAAGAATTCCAACTTTAGTCATTACTGTTATTTTTATAGCGAAAGTAAATAGCTTTATATAGATTGACAAATTTGGTATTAGTAATAATCAAATAGAGCTTATTATTTAACACATTATATATAATATAGCTACACTCCTAGATTTAACTAATCACAAATAAACCATATATTTGCACCTCATAAATAAAATATAATATGATTTCTGTTGATGGATTAACTGTTGAGTTTGGTGGAACCACACTCTTTAAAGATATATCATTTGTTATAAACCCTACTGACCGTATAGCTCTTATGGGCAAGAACGGTGCAGGTAAATCTACTCTTCTTAAGATTTTATCTGGACAAAGAGAAGCTACAAGAGGAAAAGTAGCAGCTCCTAAAGACTGTTCTGTAGCCTATTTGCCTCAACATTTAATGATTGAAGATGGAAGAACTGTATATGAAGAGACTGCACAAGCTTTTGCTAGTATCCATCAAATGGAGGCAGAGATAGCTAACCTAAATGAACAACTAGCTACTAGAACTGATTATGAAAGTGACGAATACATGCAAATAATAGAGCGTGTAGCTAGCCTAAGCGAAAAGTTCTATACAATAGAAGAGATTAATTACGATGAAGATATTGAAAAAACTCTCTTAGGGCTAGGGTTTAAACGTTCTGATTTTCATGAACCAACAAATAAATTTAGTGGAGGCTGGAGAATGCGTATTGAGCTAGCTAAACTACTACTAAAAAATCCTGATGTATTATTATTAGATGAGCCCACCAACCACTTAGACATCGAATCAATTGAGTGGTTAGAACAGTTCTTAATAAATAGTTCAAAAGCTGTAGTTGTAATTAGTCACGACAGAAAGTTTGTTGATAACATTACTACACGTACCATTGAGGTTACAATGGGAAGAATCTACGATTATAAAGTAAATTACTCATCTTACCTTGAGCTAAGAAAAGAGCGAAGAGAGCAGCAACTTAAAGCTTATGAAGAACAACAGAAGTTTATTGCTGAAACAAAAGAGTTTATTGAAAGATTTAAAGGTACTTATTCTAAAACTCTTCAAGTACAAAGCAGAGTCAAAATGCTAGATAAACTAGAGCTAATTGAAGTAGATGAAATAGATACCTCTGGAATAAGACTACGCTTTCCTCCCTCTCCTAGAGCAGGTAGTTACCCTGTAATAATGGAAGACGTAGCCAAGTATTATGGAGATCACCTTGTTTTTAAAGATGCTAATGTTGTAATTGAGCGTGGAGACAAAATTGCATTCGTTGGTAAAAATGGTGAAGGTAAATCCACCTTAGTCAAATGTATTATGCAAGAGATAGAGCACGACGGAGTTCTTACTTTGGGACACAACGTTAAAATTGGATATTTTGCCCAAAACCAAGCCTCTTTACTCGATGAAGAGCTTACTGTATTCCAAACAATTGACGACGTTGCCCAAGGAGAGATTAGAAATAAGATAAAAGATCTTCTTGGAGCATTTATGTTTGGTGGAGAGGAATCTACTAAAAAAGTGAAAGTACTTTCGGGTGGAGAAAGAACAAGACTTGCTTTACTTAAACTTCTATTAGAACCTGTCAATTTATTAATATTAGACGAGCCAACTAACCACTTAGACCTAAAGACGAAAGATATACTTAAACAAGCATTACTAGAGTTTGATGGCACTTTAATTCTTGTTTCGCACGATAGGGATTTCCTAGACGGATTGGTCGATAAAGTTTGTGAATTTGGAAATAAACAAGTCAAATTGCAACTTGGTGGCATTTATGACTTCCTACAAGCAAAAAAAATAGAAAACTTACGTGAACTGGAAAAATAATTGTATTTTTGAAGTATTGACCTGTTCTTTAAAATGAAAGTAAAATCGACTATAGCATTTTTATTAATGAGTATTACATTCTTATTGAATGTAATACCATTAATTCCACACCACCATCACAACAATGACATAACATCAATATGCTTATTTAATGATGGTGCTGATAATGATATAGCACATCAAGATAAAACTCCTTTTAATAATACAAACTGCCCAGAGTGTTGGACTACTAATATAACTCCTTTCAAAATAAACAGTCCAAACAATTTACTTCAACAGGTAGATTTCACTGTTTTTATAACTCTTACCCATCATAATATTTTTGACTTTACACCTCCATGTTTTGTTCTAAAAACAAAGAGTACACAATATTTAAGTAAAGTCTACAATGAGCCTATTTGTTTTTCTAGTGGCTTAAGAGCTCCTCCCAGCCTTACTACCATTTAATTATTAGATTTTTATAGTGTCTATAATTCAAACACTATTTCACACGTTATAATACTCTTATAAGTAGAGTATTACGCATTACTAATTTATTACTTATAAGTAAGGATATGAAAAAAATATTATTCTATACGATATGCTGTATCGTAATATTTACTAGCTGTACTAATACTGAAAAGAGTACAGCTAACAATACTAAAGAAGAAGAGTCTTCTCACAATCATGAACATGCAGAAGATGTAATTATCTTATCTGAAGAAAAAGCTAAAGCTAATAATGTTAAAGCAAGTGTTATAAACTATACAGATTTTCAATCGGTGATTAAGGTTGGAGGAAAAATTATTCCTCAACAAAGTCATGAATCTATATTAGCTGCCAATAGCAATGGTATAGTTGTCATTCCAGAAAATTTATTAATAGGATTGGCTGTCAATAAAGGACAAAGCCTTTTAGCTATTTCTTCTAAAAAAATCCAAGATGGAGATCCTGTTTTAAAAGCAAAAGTAACTTTTGACATTGCAAAAAGTGAATATGAAAGACTTAAGCCACTAGTAGAAATAGGCATTGTAACACAAACAGACTTTGTTACTGTAAAACAAAATTATGAGAATGCTAAAATAGCCTATCAAGCCTTATCTAAAGACTATACTACGAGCGGATTAATGGCTACATCAAATCTAAATGGATTTATCAAAGAAATCTTTATTGAGAATGGTGAGTATGTTGTTACTGGTCAGCCATTACTTACTATTGCTAACAACAATAAAATGCAACTCATAGCAGAAGTTCCTAGTAGATATTTCAAAGAGCTTAAATACATAACATCTGCTAACTTTAAAACAATCAATTTAGATGAAACTTATAAGTTGTCAGAGTTAAATGGGCATCTAATAAGCTACGCAAAAAGTATAACCAATAGCAATAGCTTGCTACCTGTAACGTTTTCATTCGAAGCTAATAAGCAAAGCTTTGTAGGAGGATCGTATGCTGAAGTGTATTTATTATCAAGACCAATTAATAATACTATAGTTTTACCATATACAGCAATTACAGAAGAAGAAGGACTCTTTTTTGCATATAAAAAGGTGTGTAAAGAAGAGTATGAAAAAGTTGAAATAAAACTAGGTATGGATAATGGATCTGAATACCAGATTTTATCAGGAATTACACCTGGCGATAACATTGTTATAGAAGGAGCACAACAAGTAAAGTTAGCATCTGCAACTAATGCAATACCAGCTCATACACACGATCATTAACTAATATCAAAATTACATGTTAAATAAAATAATACATTTTTCGCTTTCAAATCGACTTGTTGTATTATTCTCTGCTGTGATATTGATTATAGCAGGAGTATATATAACTAAAGAGACTGAGGTTGATGTTTTTCCTGATTTGAATGCACCTACTGTTGTAGTTATGACAGAAGCCAATGGAATGGCTGCCGAAGAGGTTGAGCAACTTGTAACATTCCCCATAGAGACTTCTGTTAATGGAGCTACTGGAGTAAGAAGAGTTCGTTCATCTTCTACCAACAGTTTTTCTGTAGTATGGGTAGAATTTGACTGGGGAATGGATATATATCTAGCCCGTCAAATTGTATCAGAAAAACTAGCTATAGTTAGCGAGTCCTTACCTGAAAATATAGGTAAACCCACACTTGGACCCCAATCTTCTATTCTAGGTGAAGTACTTATCATTGGCCTAACAGCAGATTCTACTTCATTACTAGATTTAAGAACTATAGCAGATTGGAATATAAGACCTAGATTATTATCAACTGGTGGTGTAGCACAAGTGTCTGTACAAGGTGGCGATATTAAAGAGTATCAAATCCAGCTTGACCCTTCTAGAATGAGATTTTTTGATGTATCTCTTAATGAAGTAATAAGTGCCTCTAAACAGATGAATTTAAATACAAACGGTGGTGTTATATACCAGTTTGGTAACGAATACATTGTTAGAGGAATGCTCTCTACCTATGAAGTAGATCTTTTAAAAAAGTCTGTGATTAAACGTAATACAGATAGCTCTGCTATACTTTTGGAAGATATAGCTGATGTTAAAATTGCTGGCAAAGAACCAAAACTAGGATTAGCATCTATTAAAGGAAAGCACGGTGTTTTATTAACCGTTACCAAACAGCCTAATGTAGGTACTATTGAGCTTACAGAACGAATAGAGGCTGCCCTAAACAACCTCAAAAAGACCTTACCGAAAGACGTTGAAGTAAGCACAAATATTTTTCAACAGAGTACCTTCATCCAAAATTCAATAGGTAACGTAGAAAGATCTATTTTTGAAGGTGGTATTTTTGTTGTTATAGTACTCTTTATATTCTTAGCTAATTTCAGAACTACAATCATATCTTTAGTTACAATTCCTATCTCTATGATTGTAGCTGTAGTTGTGATGCACTATTTAGGACTTACTATTAATACAATGAGCTTAGGAGGTTTAGCAATTGCCATAGGCTCTCTTGTTGATGATGCAATCGTAGATGTTGAAAATGTATTCAAGCGATTAAAAGAAAATAAGACTAAACCTATTGAACAGCAGAAGAACATTATAGAAGTTGTATACGAAGCATCTAAAGAGGTTAGAATGCCAATTCTAAACTCGACCTTAATTATTATAGCCAGCTTCTTACCTTTATTCTTCTTAAGTGGTATGGAAGGAAGAATGTTAGTTCCTCTAGGTATATCTTTTATCACAGCTTTAATAGCTTCTACGATAGTGGCATTAACATTAACTCCAGTACTATGTAGCTATTTATTAAATAATAAAAACTCTACTAAAGTACCGAAAGAAGCTTTTGTTGCTAGATGGCTTAAAAAACACTATGAAAAAGCTCTTAAATGGACTCTTCAACATAAAAAAGTAACAGCAATAACTACTCTGGCTATATTTATAGTTACTCTTATCATGGGTGCCACTTTAGGGAATAGTTTCTTACCATCATTCAATGAAGGGTCTTATACAATTAACGTAAGTACACTTCCTGGAATATCTCTCGAAGAGAGTGATAAACTTGGCAAACAAGCTGAAGATTTATTATTAAGTATCCCCGAAATACAAATTGTTGCGCGTAAGACAGGTCGAGCAGAGCTCGATGAACATGCTCTTGGTGTAAATGCCTCAGAAATTGAAGCGCCATTCATTCTTAAAAACAGAAGTAAAGATGAACTTACACATGAAATAAGAGAAAAGTTATCAACGCTAAATGGAGCAATGATAGAAATAGGACAACCTATTAGCCATCGTATAGATGCAATGCTATCTGGAACTAGAGCAAATATTGCTATTAAACTATTTGGAGAAAACTTAAGTGAAATGTTCAAAATAGGAACTAATATTAAACAAACTATAGGTGATATAGATGGTATTGTTGATTTAAATATTGAGCAACAAATTGAACGTCCTCAATTAACAATAACGCCTAACAGAACAATATTGGCTCAATACGGAATTACACTTCCTGAGTTTTCTGAATTTATCAACGTAAATCTGGCAGGAGAAATCGTCTCACAAGTATATGAACGAGGTAAGCAATTCGATTTAGTAGTTATAACAAAGCCAGAATTAAGAGATAGTAAAGAGAAGTTGTTTGATTTATTTATAGACACTCCTAATGGAGGTAAAATACCTCTAAGTGAAGTAGCACAAGTTAAATCTACAATGGGACCCAATACAATTGGTAGAGAAAATGTAAAAAGAAAAATAGTTATTTCTGCCAATGTAGAAGGACGAGATTTGAGAGGAGCCGTTAACGATATCCAAAAAACAATAAACAATAATATTGAATTACCTGAAGGGTATCATATCGAATATGGAGGACAATTCGAAAGCGAACAAGCTGCTAGTAGAATTCTTGGATTGACATCTATTATCTCAATATTAATTATATTCTTACTACTTTATAATGAGTTTAAGAATGCAAAAGAATCTTGTGCTATTCTATTAAATCTACCATTAGCTCTTATAGGAGGAGTATTTATATTGTTTTTTACAAGTAAAGAAATTAGTATTCCTGCAGTAATAGGGTTTATATCTCTATTTGGTATTGCAACTAGAAATGGAATGTTGCTGATTAGCCATTACAATCATCTTCAAAAAGTTGAACATTATAATCTAACAGATAGTATTATACAAGGATCTTTAGATAGGTTAAATCCTATTATTATGACCGCACTAACATCTGCTTTAGCACTCGTTCCACTAGCAATAAATGGAGATTTACCTGGTAATGAAATACAAAGTCCTATGGCAAAAGTTATATTAGGAGGTTTATTAACATCAACCCTGTTGAATGGTTTTATTATACCTATTGTGTATCAAGCTATTCATAAACAAAAGAATAACAAATGAAAAAACACATCATACTAATATTATTAGCTGGGAGCATATTCCCAGCTAAATCTCAAAATTCTATTCAGTCTATACTTCAACAAATAGAAATTAATAATTTACAGTTAAAAGCTAATGAACAGGTTTTAACAGCAAGTAAGTGGAACAACAAATCCGAAAACAACTTAGCAAATCCTAGTTTATCATATAGCAAAGTGTGGGATACGAAAGACAGCAAAGATACTGATATGGAAATGAGTATCACTCAAGCTTTTGATTTCCCTACAGCCTATGTTGCTAGAAGCAGAGCTATAAAAAACAGGAATAAAAGCTTAGAAGCATTCTACAACGCACAGCGACAAGATATTTTATTGAAAGCTAAAGAAGTATGCCTTGAAATTATAAAACTTAATCAGGAGAAAAAGATTATAGAAAAAAGGATGCATAACGCACAAGGTTTATTAGAAAACTACCAAATGATGATTAACACTGGGAGTGCTACTAAACTTGATTTTAATAAGATTAAATTAGATGTTTTAAACCAAAAAACAGAGTTAACAATAGTACAAGCAAACATTAAGAAACAAGTTGCATTACTACAAGAGTTTAATGCTAATATACCTCTAGATATCGATAGTTTAGATCAATATACTGATGAAACTACACTCCCCGATTTCAAAGAAGTTAGTAACGAAGCTCTTGGTAATAGTTATGAACTACTACAGACTAAATTTGACTATGAAGCTTCTAGAAAACAGATAGCTGCAAATAAATCAGAATGGCTTCCAGGATTAGAGCTTGGATATAAAAGAACTGCTGGACCCGGAAGGCATTCAAATGGTTTTGTTGTTGGTCTAAGTATTCCTATCTTTAATAATAGAGGGAAAGTATCGGCGGCAAAAGCTGAGTCTATAAGTAAGTTATACGAACAAGACTTAACACTCAACAAAATTCAATCGACTATTTATCAAGCATATGAAGAGGCATACTCTCTTATTAATCAAATAAATGATTATAATGGACTAATAGATATTGACGATAGTTTCAAAACTTTAGAGACAGCTCTTGACCACGGACAGATAACGGTTACAGATTATTTTGTGGAAATGGCTATAATATACCAAAGTGCTCAAAACTATATCAATCTAAATTATCAGTTCCAAAAACAGTTAGCACAGCTATATAAACATAAACTATAGAAAATAATCTTCCGTATTCGTAGTGACATAACTACTACGAATTCTCCACTCATTAGGATACAAATTATTAGACCTATTCCCTAAGTTTTTAATAAAGCCGAGTGGATAGTTTTTATAGCTCACTATTACATAACCTTTTGGGGCCATTGCAGAAATTGTAATGGCCTCTTTTCGTAGATAAGATATAGCCTGTTCATAACTCACCTCTTCAATATGAAACGAGCTTCTATTTAACAGTGCATTAATTGCTAATCCTTGTTGAGGAATCAACTTTTCACCTTTTATTTCAGCTAAAGATATCCCAGCCGAAAGAATATGTACTTTCTTATTCTGCAACAATTCTAAACAAGGCATATGCTCTAAGTTAAATGCATATATATAATCGTTGTACAGTTTAAAATCAAACACATCTGGCGATAGAATCCAATTGCGGCATTCTTGCAATAGTTTTTTAAAGCGTGGATTTTCTTTTTTGCCCTTCTTAGATTGTTTCTTTGTATTATATAATATTGGGCACTTCTTCGATTCACCAATATAGCTTGGCTTTCTAAGTACAGCCATAAATAAGCCTTCTCCTTTTACTTTATGTGGTAAAAACCTATAAGAGAATTCTCCATCGGTACAAGACTCTACAACACCCCATTCATCTTTTATACTAATTCGAATAGTTTCTGCATGATATTTTTTAATGATCGCTGCTATATTATCTTCATTTTCCTGTCTATTGAAAGTACAAGTACTATAAACTAATACTCCACCAGGTTTAAGAGACGGCCATATGTCATCAATTATACAAAGTTGTCTCTCCTTACAAACAGCGACATTACTCATACTCCACTCTTGAATAGCTACAGCATCTTTTCTAAACATTCCCTCTCCAGAACAAGGAACATCAGTTAAGATAACATCAAATAAAGATTCAAACTGAGTAAAATCCTTAGGAGCATTATTAGTGACAATACAATTAGGATGTCCCCACTTTTTTATATTCTCAGATAAAATTTGAGCTCTTTTCGGCACTATTTCATTTGAGACTAAAAGACTTTCGTCAGACATAATGCTTCTTAGTAATGTACTTTTACCACCTGGAGCTGCACATAAATCTAGTGCAATGACATCTTTTGACAACAATCCTTTAAGAGCCTGTTCAACAAACATTGATGATGCCTCCTGCACGTAGTAAGTACCCGCATGCAAGCATGGGTCGTATGTAAACTTTATTCTTTTATTTAAATAATACCCAGAAGAGCTCCAAGGAACTTTAACTAGATTATCACAAATTAAACTTTGACCAGCTAACGCTAATTTCAGTCGATTAACTCGCACACTTGTGCTGGGTTCACTATTTATTGATTCAAGCAATTCAACTGCTTCATTAGCATCAAATTGTTGCTTGATTAATGCTTCAAAATCTGGAGATAAATGCATGTTAAATTTTTAAGTTTGCAAATATCTTATTTTTTTATATTTTATACAATCATTGACTTATTAACTTTTCTAAAACTATCATTAGATCTTATACCTGAATTCTTAGAAAAAGAATATATTATGTAACTTTGTAAGCTGTTAGAAAAAGAAAAGAATTTTGAAAAAAATATTTTTATTATTTACAGTACTGTTAGTAAGCCTTAATATACATGGACAGCTTCAAGTATCTAGTGATTCTACTTTTATAGATTATTTAGAAGACTATGGGCACCATATTACTGGTAACAATGATGTAACACTGTTACCCACAGCTACTGACAAGTTTACAGATCTATTCAAACATATTGAACAGGCTAAAGATCATATACACCTAGAATATTTCAACTTCAGAAATGACTCTATAGCAAAAGAATTATTCAATTTATTGGCTATTAAAGCTCAGCAAGGTATTAAAGTTCGTGCATTATTCGATGCGTTTGGAAATAGCTCCAATAACAGACCTTTAAAAAAGAAACATCTTAACATAATCAGGCAAAGAGGCATTGAAATTGTTAAGTTTGATCCTATAAAATTTCCTTACATTAATCATATATGGCATAGAGACCATAGAAAAATCATTATTATAGACGGCACCATAGCCTACACTGGAGGTATGAATATAGCTGATTATTATATTCATGGAGATCCTAATACTTACGGTGACTGGTACGATATGCATATGCGTCTTGAAGGTAGTGGAGTAAAGCATTTACAAGAGGTTTTTCTTAATACATGGAATACGCAAACTAAACAACATATTGGAGGTTCAAGGTATTATCCAAATCCTATAGAAGTTGATAAAGAACTACAAAAAACTTTAGCTATTGTTGATAAATGGCCTAAGAAAGACCCTAAAACCATTCGTCGTGCGTATAAAGAGGCTATTTTATCTGCACAGAAAAGTATAAGAATTATTAATCCCTATTTTATTCCTACAACATCAATTAGAAAAGCTTTGAGAAAAGCACTTAAAAAAGGGGTTACTGTAGAAATTATGATACCGGCAAAGGGCGATATACCTCTTACCCCAGCTGCTTCTGTATATGTTACTAACAAACTAAGGAAAAAAGGTGCTTATATTTATCTTTTTAATGAAGGGTTTCACCATACAAAAATAATGATGATAGACGATCTTTTTTGTACCGTTGGAAGCTCTAATTTAAATAGTAGAAGTCTAAGATATGACTATGAAACAAATGTTTTCATATTTAATAAAACTGTAACTGACGAACTAGATGCAATCTTTTACAGAGATATTCATAGAAGCACTCTATTAACCAAAGAAATCTGGAAAAAAAGAAGTGGATGGAAGAAGATTACAGGTTGGTTTGGTAACTTACTAACTCCATTCATATAAAATAAAAGATGTATTTAACTATTTCATATACACAATGAAACAATATTTAGACCTACTACAAAGAGTTAAAACTGAAGGCATTTCTAAAGATGACCGAACAGGAACTGGAACAATTAGTATATTTGGACATCAAATGAGATTTGATCTATCAAAAGGATTTCCTTGTCTTACGACTAAAAAACTCCATTTAAAGTCTATTATATATGAGCTTCTTTGGTTCCTTAAAGGCGATACCAATGTCAAATACTTACAAGATAATGGTGTACGTATATGGAATGAGTGGGCTGATAAAGATGGAAATTTAGGCCCTATATATGGTTATCAGTGGAGATCATGGCCTGGTTATAGCGGAGAAACTTTTGATCAAATTAAAGAAGCTATTGAAACTATTAAACACAACCCTAATTCAAGAAGAATTCTTGTTAGCGCTTGGAATGTAGGTTGCTTAAATGATATGAAATTACCTCCATGTCATATTTTGTTCCAGTTTTATGTAGCAAACGGAAAACTTAGTATGCAACTGTATCAACGAAGTGCTGACATCTTCCTAGGTGTACCCTTTAATATTGCTTCATATGCCTTATTATTAATGATGATGGCCCAAGTTACAGAATTGGAACCAGGTGATTTCATACATACACTAGGTGATGCCCATATTTATAAAAACCATTTAGACCAAGTTAACTTACAGTTATCTAGAGAACCTAAGGAGCTTCCTCTTATGAGCTTGAATCCAAATATAAAAAACATTGAAGATTTTACTTTTGAAGATTTTATATTAAGCGGTTATAATCCTCATCCACACATTGCTGGTAAAGTATCAATATAATAACAAAAGAATGGCTAAAATTATTTTAATCGCTGCAATCGACAAAAGGAATGCTATTGGCTATAATAATAAATTATTATTCCACATTCCTAATGATCTAAAACGTTTTAAAGAACTTACTACGGGTCACACTGTTGTTATGGGTAGGAAAACTTTTGAATCTTTACCAAAAGGAGCATTACCCAATAGACGTAATATAGTATTATCTAGAAATAAAGATTTATGTTATCCTAACACAGAGATTTTCAGTAGTATTGAAGATGCTTTAAAAAGTTGCACACAAGCTGAAAAAGTGTTTATCATAGGAGGTGAACAAATCTATTCTACTTGCATAGGTTTTGCTGATGAATTAGAAATAACAGAAATAGATAAGACTGCAGAACATAGTGATGCTTTCTTCCCTATTATTGATAAAAATATTTGGAAAGTAAAAGAGATTAAAGAGTATAAAACAGATAATATCTGTTACTCTTATGTAAGCTATTACAAATAAAAATACGCCCCTATTTAGCGTACTAAATAGGGGCATTTTAAATGTTTTTCACGTGTAGTAAATGTAGGTAAAAAAGATTGAATAAGGATTATTCATCAACAAATTCAAGAGGAACTTGTCGATTAATTGCTTCGTTGAAAGATATAAGTGTTTCTGTTCTTGAAACTCCTATTTTCTGCAACTTATTATGAATGATACTCAGTAAGTGATTGTTATTACGTGCATATATTTTAATAAAAATATCATATCTGCCAGTCGTAAAATGACATTCAACAACCTCTGGTATCTCTCTTAAAGCCTTAATAGCTGAGTCAAAGGCATCTCTTTCTTTCAAAAACAATCCTACATAAGCACAGGTTTGAAAACCTATTTTATCTGGATCTAAAAGATACTGTGAGCCTTTTATTACACCAACATTAATTAGACGTTGAATACGCTGATGAATGGCAGCACCTGAAACTTTACAAGCTCTTGCAACTTCTAAAAATGGGATGCGTGCATTATCAGCAATTAGACTTAAAATCTGTCTATCTAAATCATCTAATTCATATTTATTCATAATGCTGGATGTAATTAACCCTTCAAAGGTAATATTTAATCGTAATATTTATAATATTTCGTCCTAATAAAGTATATATTTTAAATATCAACAAGAACTTTGTATTTTTGTAATCTAACTAAACAACACATCATGCGTTTCATTATCATATTTTTAGCTCTATTTTCATGTTCTATCGGCTATGGTCAGAATTTTGAACATTTCTTTGAGCAGAAGACACTAAGACTAGATTATATTTTCAGTGGGAACAAGGAAAAACAATCAATAAGTCTAGATGAATTGATCTATTATCCTAATTGGGCAGGAAAAAGAACTAAATTAGCAATTAATCCTCTCAAAGGAAATGGTACAATTCGAGTAAAAGATAGTACAACTGGAGAGTTAATTTATACTACCTCTTTTTCTTCTCTTTTTCAAGAGTGGCTAGATACAGAAGAGGCCAGCAGTATTTCTAGATCATTCGAAAATACTTTCTTAGTACCTTTTCCTAAGAATAAAGTTGATATTACCATATCTCTTTATGATTTAAATCATAAAAGAATAGCTCGATTGTCACATTCTGTTGACCCGACTGATATACAGATTAGGCCTAAAGGTATTGAATCTATTACGCCATATCGAATAATCCATAATACAAAAATTGAGAACCCAATCAATGTTGCAATACTAGCAGAGGGCTATACATCACAAGAATTAAATGTGTTCTATAAAGATGCAGAAGAAGCTGTACGAAGTATTATGGAACATGAACCTTTTAAAAGTAACTCTGATGCCTTTTCTTTTGTAGCTGTTGGCAGTATATCAATTGACACAGGGGTTAGTACTCCTCATCAAAATAAATGGAGAAATACAGCTTTTAGTGCTCAATTTGATACTTTTTATTCAGAAAGATACTTGACAACATTAAAAGTCAAATCTATTCATGATGCTCTTGCAGGCATTCCGTATGAACATATAATCATATTGGCCAACACTGATCAATATGGAGGAGGAGGTATCTATAATTCATATACATTAACATCAGCACACCATCAAACTTTTAAGCCTGTTATTGTACATGAGTTTGGACATAGTTTTGGAGGCTTGGCTGATGAGTATTTTTATGATGAAGATGTTATGACAAATATATATCCACTAGACATAGAACCATGGGAACCTAATATTACAACACTTGTGGATTTTGGTAGTAAGTGGAAAAACCTATTAAATACAAATACGCCAATACCTACACCAGTTAATCTTTCAAAACAACATCCTGTTGGTGTATATGAAGGTGCTGGATACTCTATTAAAAAAATATATAGACCATCATTTAACTGTAGAATGAGAACAAATGAATATCCAACATTCTGCCCTGTATGCCAAGCAGCACTAGAGAGATTAATTAAATTCTATACAGAAGAATAATTTAATAAAGTAAATCAATGGTAAAATTAAAAAGAATTACATCGGCCAATTCAGAAGAGTATGCCTACGTTGAAAAGTTATTAACAAGTTCTTTTCCACTAGAAGAGTACAGAAATCTAAAACAATGGAAAGAGTTTACAGATAACAATAAGTTATTTAATAATAATATCATTTTAGATAATGACAAAATGGTAGGTCTTATGACAATATGGGATTTAGAGACATTCTACTATATAGAGCATTTTGCTATTGATCAAAACTTAAGAAGTAAAGGATATGGAAGTAAAGTATTAAATATACTTGAAAAAGAAGTTGATAAACCCATCATTCTAGAGGTAGAAATACCTGATAATAAAACAGCCTGTAGAAGAATTGAATTTTATCAAAAGTATAACTTTACACTATGGATGGGTGAATATGCACAACCTCCATATAGAGTTACAGAAACAGCATTGCCTATGAAACTTATGTGCAGAGGAGAATTAACTGAAAAAGAACATTTCAAATCTGTTGTAAAAGACCTTTATGGGAAAGTATATAGCTTGACATAAAACACAATATATTAAAAGCTCGACTATATCATTTATATAGTCGAGCTTTTTTATATTAAGTCCTAATAAAAAAGGGTAGAAAGTATTACTTTCTACCCTTATATTTTAATTATAATCTATTACTCACCTCTTTTACGAGCAGAATAGTTTATCTTCAATGCAGAAGCCTGTCTAAGTTCTTTCTTTACATCGCTGACAACACCCATCTTGGTATCGCCATCAATTTTCAGAGATACTTGCATTAGAGCTTTATCTTCCTCTGGCATCTTAGCACGCTCCTGAGCTACGAAATCACGAATATCACCTTCTTGAGATGTAAACGCATCGTTAATCTGAACACGTGTCACAGTACCTTGAGTTCTATCAACTGGCTTACCCATATAAATGAATGTTACCAATGATTTTTTCTCTAATTTATTAAGCTCTGTACCTTCTGGGACTCTAAACTGTACTTTTAATGTTACCTCACGCATTGTAGTTACAATCATGAAGAAGAACAGCAAAGTAAAGATTAAGTCTGGTAAAGAAGAAGTATTTAGGGCAGGCATACCACGTTTACCTGTTTTATTAAATTTTCCCATTATTTTTTCCCTCCATATGTTTTAGGCACAGCTTCAGATATCTTCTGTGGATAAATTTGTCTCACTGATTTTTGCTGATCATCAGTTAAAGCCTCGTATGGTTTTTGCCACTTTTCTAGTGAAATTTGATTACGTAACTCATTATAAGCTGCAACCAATTCATTTTGCACTTCGAAATAAGCCTTATATGATGTATCACCATCATTTTGTACAGATATCACATGATTTTTTGTTATACTATAGTTACCAAAATAAGGTACGTCTACTACAACGCGCTCAGGTTTATCTGTATCATTATTAGGATTAGCAATAAATTCTTTTGCTCTTTCTCTTAGATCACTAACAGGAATAACTTCGCCATTACACATTAGCTCATTATTTCTATTAATCATCACTTGAAGAATATTTCTCTCCTTAATTTTTACATCATCATTTTGTTGTTGATTCTCATCTGGCATCGGAGGTAATTGTCTAAAAAGACCCATATCCGTATCCATAGAGGTTGTAATCAAGAAGAAAATTAGCAATAGGAACGCTATATCCGCTGTCGAACTTGAGTTAATTTCGGGAACTTCTCTTTTTCCTTTTGCCATTGTTATTACTTTTAATATTGTTTATATCTATAATTCTACTAAGAGAGATTAAGATAGTTTTTTCATTACTGAGCTACCAACAATTGATAGAATTGCAACAATTAATAGAGTATAGATAGTATATAAGAACATATCTGTAATCTTCAACCAGAATGGTACGTTATCAGTACCATCATAGCCAGGAAGATGTAATGGTTCTTCACTACCTGCTACCCATGTAATAACAAGAACAGCTGCTACTAAAATAACCCCTAAAAGAGATTTTATAGCTTTCACTGGATTATCCTTTAAAGCCGAAGCAAATTGGAATAGGAAAGCAAGTAGCGTAATTACTACAGTTATACCTAGGAAACCATAGATTAAATATAGTAATGCGTCTGTATTGGCTGGATTTGACATCTCTGGAACTATTGGAGTATCCATTTCGCCTCCGAAGTAGAATAGACCAAGAATTACAATTAAGACAGCAAACAGCACATACAGTACATAGTATGATAGTTTGTATGATAATTTCATTGTCAATTAGTTTTTGTATTTCAAATTGTATTTGATAATAAGGTCTAATAGAGTGATTGAAGAATCTTCCATATCACTAGTAATAGCCTCAATCTTAGCTAGAATGTAGTTATAGAACACTTGAAGAATAAGTGCTACAATCAGACCGAAGATTGTTGTAATCAAAGCAACTTTCATACCACCAGCAACAACTGTTGGAGAGATATCACCTACTTGTTGAATTTTATCAAAGGCTTGAACCATACCGATAACAGTACCTAAGAAACCTAAAGATGGAGCCATTGCGATAAATAGAGTAATCCAAGAACATCCTTTTTCTAGGTAACCAGCTTGTACACCACCGTAAGAAACTACTGATTTTTCTACAACATCAATACCTTGGTCAATTCTCATAAGACCTTGATAGTAGATTGATGCGATAGGACCTCTAGTGTTTCTAGCAATGTTTTTAGCCTCTTCAACATCTCCTTTTTCAAGAGCTGCTTCAATTTGAGCAATGAATTTTTTAGAGTTGATTTCAGCTAAGCTTAAGTAAATGATTCTTTCAATACAGAAAGCAAGACCAATAACTAAAGCGATAGCAACTAAACTCATAAAAGATGCTGTACCTTCAATAAATTTAGTTTTCATTTCTTTGTGAATACTTCCTTGTTCTACGAACTCATCAGAAACTACTGCAGTAGCTTTTTCAACTTGTTCTTCTACAGGAGTCACTTGTTGCTCTGTGGCAAGCTCATTAGCTTGTGCATCTTGAGCTTTAACTAGCTGAGTAGAACCAAAAGCCATAGCTCCAACAACAGCAACAATTGCAAATAACTTTTTCATTGTGTGTCTAATTTTTAAGATTAATTAATTAATATTTATTATTGTCGATT
>JASLCG010000052.1 GCA_030151885.1 Bacteroides sp. | reverse complement strand
AATAAATTTATCCTTGACGTTGTTTAAACTTAGGATTTTTCTTGTTAATAACATACAAACGACCTTTGCGTCTAACAATTTTGCAGTCAGCTGTACGTTTTTTTAATGATGCTCTAACTTTCATATTAAATTTATTTATATCTAAATACTATTCTTCCTTTAGTGAGATCATAAGGAGACATTTCAACTTTAACTCTATCTCCAGGTAAAATTTTTATGTAATGCATACGCATTTTACCAGAAATATGAGCCGTAATTTCATGTCCATTCTCAAGCTCAACACGAAACATTGCATTTGACAATGCTTCTAATATTGTACCATCTTGTTCTATCGCAGATTGTTTAGCCATATTATAATTCTATTTTATATTTAATTCTTTAATGCTATTTCAATAACTTCAAAAGAAGATAAGACATCAGCCTTATCAACTCCTATAGCTATTGAATGTTCAAAATGAGCCGCAGGTTTACGATCAACAGTTCTAACAGTCCAACCATCAGCATCAATCGCAACATGTCTATTACCTAAAGTTACCATTGGTTCAATAGCTATACACATTCCTTTTTTCAATTGCTTCCCATAACCTTTTCTCCCGTAGTTAGGAACTTGTGGTTCTTCATGCATATCTTTACCAATACCATGACCAACAAATTCTCTTACAACTCCAAAAGAGGCAGACTCGCAGAAAGATTGAACAGCATGCCCGATATCTCCCAGTCTATTATTTGCGAAAGCCTGATCGATAGCTAAAAATAAAGATTTTTTAGTCGTATCTAACAGTCTTTTCACTTCGCTATCAATGTTTCCAACAGCAAATGTATAAGCAGAATCACCACAAAAGCCATTCATAAAAACTCCACAATCAATAGAAATAATATCTCCATCTTCTAAAGGAGTTTTATTAGGTATTCCATGAACAACCACATCATTAACAGAAGCACAAATTGAGCCAGGAAAAGGTTGCCCAAGATGATTTGGGAAACCTTTAAAAGTAGGTATTGCACCATTGTCTCTTATAAATTCCTCGGCAATATTATCTAATTGAATTGTTGTTACTCCAGGTTTAATATGTTTAGATAGCTCAGCAAGAGTTCTACTTACTAACATATTACTTTTTCGCAACAACTCAATTTCTTCTTCTGTTTTAAGAATTATCATATAAACATCAACAATTAGTAAGCTGAAACTCCTGAACGTCCTCGAATTCTACCATTTTCTAATAAACCATCATAGTGTCTCATTAGTAAATGACTTTCGATTTGTTGTAGAGTATCTAAAACTACACCAACTAAAATTAACAATGAAGTACCTCCAAAAAATTGAGCAAATCCTGGTTGTACTTTAAATAATTCAGAAGCAAAAGCTGGCAAAACTGCTATTAGGGCCAAAAAGATTGATCCTGGCAAAGTTATTCTTGACATAATTACATCAATAAACTCTGCTGTACTCTTGCCCGGCTTAACACCTGGAATAAAACCATTATTCCTTTTCATGTCATCAGCCATCTGAGTTGGGTTAATAGTTACTGCAGTATAAAAATACGTAAATACAATAATTAATAATGCAAATACAAAGTTATACCAAAAACTCGTATAACTAAATAAAGATTTCATAAATCCTCCAAATTCATGTGAATCTGAGAATAAAGAAGATAATGAAATAGGTATAAACATTATTGCTTGAGCAAAAATGATCGGCATAACACCAGCTGCGTTAACCTTTAAAGGTATGTGGTTATAACCACCACCCATTTGACGATTACCTACAACTTTTTTTGCATACTGAACAGGAACTTTACGAACACCTTGTACTAACATAATAGCAGCAGCAATAATAATTAAAAGAACTACAAGTTCAATTAAGAACATCACTAATCCACCACCTTTAACCTCAGTAAAACGTGCAGCAGCTTCCTGTATAAATGATTGAGGTAAACGAGCAATAATACCAACAAGAATAATTAATGATATACCATTACCAATTCCTTTGTCAGTTATTCTTTCACCCAACCATAATATAAACATACTACCTGCAGCCAAAATAATGGTTGAGGTAATCATAAACATAGACCAATCTAATGAAGCATTAAGGGCCGAGCCAGCCTGAGCTCTTAGGTTAAGTAGGTAAGAAGGTGCTTGAACCAATAATATAGCTATAGTTAAATAGCGAGTGTATTGATTCATTTTAGTTCTACCACTTTCACCATCGCGTTGTAACTTTTGGAAGTAAGGAACCGCCATTCCCAGTAATTGAATTACGATAGATGCAGAAATATAAGGCATTATTCCCAATGCAAATATTGAAGCATTAGAAAACGCACC
The DNA here is from genome assembly GCA_030151885.1 of Bacteroides sp. GTDB lineage: Bacteria > Bacteroidota > Bacteroidia > Bacteroidales > Bacteroidaceae > Bacteroides_E. Next base: position 7,400 of record JASLCG010000052.1, on the reverse strand, counting down.
ACCGGAAAACATATTTAGCAATGCTAACAAACCCTCACTTGTTTGAGCTTGTAATTTACTCAAGTCAGCAGGGTTTATACCAGGCAATACTACAAAAGATCCAAAACGATAAATTGCAACAAATAATATGGTGATGAGGATCCGGTTTCTCAGATCCTCAATACTCCATATATTTTTTAATGTTTCAATAGCTTTTTTCATTAAATTAAAGTTTTATAGCTTTACCACCAGCTGCTTCAATAGCAGCAGCAGCAGTTTTAGAAAAGGCATTAGCTTCAACTTCAATTTTAGAAGTTAGAGCTCCTTCACCTAAAACTTTAACAGGTTGATCAGCGGTAGCTAAACCTGCATTAATGAATTCATTGATACCTATCTTTTCTACCTTCAATGCATCAGCAAGAACTTGAAGTGTATTTAAATTAATAGGTTTATACTCAACTCTATTTCTATTTTTAAAACCAAACTTAGGCACACGACGTTGTAAAGGCATTTGACCTCCTTCAAAACCAACTTTCTTTTTGTAACCAGATCTTGATTTTGCACCTTTATGTCCACGTGTAGATGTACGACCTAAGCCTGAGCCAACACCTCTACCAATTCTTCTTTCAGAGTGTGTTGATCCACATGCGGGTTTTAAGTTACTTAAATTCATATCTAAATTAGTTTTATTCAATTATTACTCAACAATGGTAACTAAGTGTCTTACTTTGTTAACCATACCTAAGATAGATTGTGTCTCCTCATGAACTACAACTTGATTTAGTTTATGAAGTCCTAAAGCGTCTAACGTACGTTTTTGATCTTTAGGAGCACCAATTCTACTTTTTACTTGTTTAATCTTAATAGATGCCATAAAATTCCTCCTTATCCTCTAAAAACGCGTTCAACACTAATACCTCTATTTTGAGCAACCATTCTAGCATCACGTAATTCAGCTAAAGCTACAAAAGTTGCTTTAACTAAGTTGTGAGGGTTAGAAGATCCTTTAGATTTAGCCAAAACGTCAGTAATACCTACACTCTCTAATACAGCACGCATAGCACCACCAGCAACAACACCAGTACCATGAGATGCTGGTTTGATGAATACTTCAGCACCACTAAAACGAGCTGACTGTTCGTGAGGAATTGTACCATTTAAAACTGGAACTTTAATTAAATTTTTCTTAGCTGATTCAACAGCTTTAGAAATAGCAGAAGTTACTTCACCTGCTTTACCAAGTCCCCAACCTACAAGACCATCTTCATTACCAACAACTACAATTGCTGAGAAACTAAAAGTTCTACCACCTTTAGTTACTTTTGCAACGCGGTTAATAGCAACAAGTCTGTCTTTAAGTTCTATATCGTTAGTATTTTTAACTTTATTTACTGCCATAATGATTAAAATTTAAGACCTCCTTTACGAGCAGCGTCAGCTAACTCTTTAACTCTACCGTGATATAAATAACCATTACGGTCAAACACTACAGAAGTGATACCAGCTTCAACTGCTTTAGATGCAATTAGCTCTCCTACTTTAGATGCTTGATCTTTATTACCAACTGTATCTTTCAATGATAATGAAGATGCAGATAATAAAGTTTTACCAGTTAAGTCATCAATAAGCTGAACGTAAATTTGCTTATTACTTCTAAAAACTGTCATTCTTGGGCGAGAAGCAGATCCTGAGATTTTGTTTCTGACCCTATATCTAATTTTTTTACGTCTTTCTAATTTTGTTGTCATAACTATTTCAATTTACCAAATTATTTAGCTGAAGCAGCTTTTCCTGATTTTCTACGAATTTCTTCGCCAACAAATTTAACACCTTTACCTTTATATGGTTCTGGCTTACGGAAAGAACGAATTTTAGCACACACTTGACCTAGTAGTTGCTTATCGCAAGACTCTAGAGTAATAAGTGGGTTTTTATTTCTTTCTGACTTAGCTTCAACTATTATTTGTGAAGGAAGTTGGAACAAAATTAAGTGAGTAAAACCTAAAGATAATTCTAGAATATTTCCTGGTTGAGTTGCAGCTCTAAAGCCAACACCAACAAGTTCTAGCTGTTTTTTATAGCCTTCAGATACACCAACAACCATATTGTTTATTAAAGAACGGTATAAACCATGATAAGCACCTTCTTGCTTACCCTCTTTTAATAAATTTAAAACAACTTGGTTATCCTCAATCGACACTTCTACTGAAGCATCAACTGTTTGATTCAACTCTCCTTTTGGACCTTTAACTGTAACAACATTTTTATCTACTGTAACAGTTACACCAGCAGGTATACTAATGGGTAATTTTCCTATTCTTGACATATTGCTCCTCCTATTAATATATGTAACATAAAACTTCACCACCAACTTTTAGGTTAGCAGCTTCTTTATCTGTCATTACACCTCTGGAAGTAGATATTATAGCAATACCCAAACCATTAATTACACGTGGCATATCTTTATAACCAGTATACTTACGTAAACCTGGAGTAGATACTCTAATTAATTTTTTGATAGCGTTTACTTTATTCACTTTGTCATACTTCAAAGCTACTTTAATAGTACCTTGAGCGCCATCTTCTACAAACTTATAATTAAGAATGTAGCCTTTTTCAAAAAGAATCTTAGTGATATCTTTTTTTAAGTTCGAAGCAGGAATGCTTACTACTCGTAAATTAGCAGTAATTGCATTTCTTAATCTTGTAAGATAATCTGCTATTGGATCTGTCATATTATAAAATTTAAATTAATCAGGACTACCCTGACAATATTTACTATATTACCAACTAGCCTTTTTTACACCAGGAATTAATCCATTAGATGCCATTTCACGAAACTGAATTCTTGAAATACCAAACTGACGGATATAACCTTTTGGACGACCAGTCATTGAACAACGATTGTGTAATCTTACTGGAGAAGCATTTTTTGGAAGCTTTTGTAAAGCTTCATAATCTCCAGCAGCTTTCAATGCAGCGCGCTTTTCGGCATATTTGGCTACTAATTTAGCTCGCTTTACTTCGCGAGCTTTCATTGATTCTTTTGCCATAAATATAAATCTTTATTTAGCTTGTTTAAATGGTAAACCAAATTCTTTCAACAAAGCATAACCTTCTTCATCTGTTTTAGCAGAAGTTACAAAGGTAATATTCATTCCGAGAATTTTAGTAATACTATCGATATTTATTTCAGGGAAAATAATTTGTTCTTCGATACCTAGTGTATAATTACCACGACCGTCAAACTTACTATTGATTCCTTTAAAGTCACGAATACGTGGTAAAGCTACACGTACAAGTTTTTCTAAAAACTCATACATACGCTCACGACGTAATGTCACCATAACACCGATTGGCATTTGTTTACGCAATTTAAAGTTCGAAATATCTTTACGAGAAATCGTAGCTACAGCTTTTTGACCTGTAATAGCTGATATTTCGTTAATTGCTACATCAATAATTTTCTTATCAGCAACAGCTTGACCTAAACCTTGATTGATAACAATCTTTTTAAGTTCAGGAACTTCCATTGAAGAAGAATATTTAAACTGTGACTGTAATGCAGGAACTATACGTTCTGCATATTCTTTTTTTAGGCTTGCAGTATTACTCATTATTTAATCTCCTCTTTTGATTTTTTTGAATAACGTACTTTAGAACCATCAACCACTTTGCGACCAATTCTTGTTGGTTTACCCGTTTTTGGATCAATATGATTCAAATTTGAAATGTGAATTGAAGCTTCTTGTTTAACAATACCGCCTTGAGGATTTGATGCGCTAGGCTTAGTGCTTTTTGACACTAAATTAATACCTTCAACAATAGCTCTATTGTCACTAGTAAGAACTTTCAAAACTTTACCAGTTTTGCCTTTATCCTTACCTGTGTTGACGTAAACTGTATCGCCCTTTTTTATATGTAATTTACTCATTACTTAAGTCTTTTACAAAATTATAGTACCTCTGGTGCTAAAGATACAACTTTCATGTTTTTAGAACGAAGTTCTCTGGCAACTGGCCCGAAAATACGACTACCTCTAATCTCACCTGCGTTATTTAATAATACGCAAGCATTATCATCAAAACGAATATAGGAACCATCAGCACGACGGATTTCCTTCTTTGTACGTACAATCAAAGCCTTAGATACTGCACCTTTTTTAACATCACTTGAAGGGATTACACTTTTTACCGAAACAACGATAACATCCCCTACAGAAGCATAACGACGACGTGTACCACCTAAAACGCGGATACACATCACTTCTCTTGCTCCACTATTATCACATACTGTAAGTCTGGATTCTGCTTGTATCATAATTACTTAGCTTTCTCAACTATTTCTACTAATCTCCATCTTTTTGTTCTACTCAAAGGACGAGTTTCCATAATACTAACTGTATCGCCAATATTACATTCATTTTTCTCATCATGAGCGTAGTATTTCTTCGTTTTACTAACGAATTTACCATACATAGGGTGTTTTTCTTTGAATTTAGCAGCTACAGTAATAGTTTTATCCATTTTGTTGCTCAAAACAACACCTACTCTAGTTTTTCTTAAATTTCTTGCTTCCATTAAGCTCATCATTTATTGTTTAACTCTCTTTGGCGTAAATCTGTTTTCATACGCGCAATAGCTCTACGTAGAAACTTAATCTGTGCAGGATTTTCTAAAGGTGAAATCGAATGGTTAATAACCATTTGTTGTAAATTCGCCTTTTCCGCTTCTATTCTTTCTGCCAAATCAGCAGTAGACATTTCTTTAATTTCTGATATCTTCATACGTTAAGCATTTTCATTTTTAATATCAAAATCTCGTCTTACAATAAACTTCGTTGTAACAGGAAGTTTTTGCGCTGCTAAACGTAAAGCTTCTTTAGCAACTTCGTAAGGAACTCCTTCTACTTCAATTAGAATTCTTCCTGGTGATACAGGGGCAACAAATCCTTCTGGTGAACCTTTACCCTTACCCATACGCACTTCTGCAGGTTTTTTAGTAATAGGTTTATCTGGAAAGATACGGATCCAAATTTGTCCTTGACGTTGCATATATCTTGTAACAGCAATACGCGCTGCTTCTATCTGTCTACCGGTAATCCACTTTTCTTGTAAAGATTTGATACCAAAAGAACCAAAAGCAAGCTGATGACCTCTTTGGGCATTGCCCTTCATACGGCCTTTTTGCTGTCTTCTGAATTTTGTCTTTTTGGGTTGTAACATATTTCCTAAAATTCAAATTCGATTAGCGATTATTTTTCTTTCTGCGGAAATTTTTTCCACCGCGACGGTTTCCACCTGTCTCATTTTGCTGTGTAAAGTTTACAGATAGATCTCTTTTACCATATACTTCTCCTCTACAGATCCAAACTTTTACACCTAATAAACCAACTTTTGTTAACGCTTCTGCATGACAGTAGTCGATATCAGCTCTGAAAGTATGCAAAGGAGTTCTTCCTTCTTTAAACATTTCAGAACGTGCCATTTCAGCACCATTCAAACGACCTGAGATCTGAATTTTAATACCTTCAGCTCCCATACGCATTGTGTTAGCAATAGCCATCTTAACAGCACGACGGTAAGCAATCTTACCTTCTAGCTGACGTGCAATATTATTAGCAACGATAACAGCATCTAGTTCTGGTCTTTTAACTTCAAAGATATTGATTTGAATATCTTTATCAGTTAACTTTTTCAACTCCTCTTTTAACTTATCAACTTCAGAACCACCTTTACCGATAATGATACCAGGTCTAGCTGTGCAGATAGTTATAGTAACTAATTTAAGTGTACGTTCTATCACAACTCTAGAAACACTAGCTCTTGAAAGTCTAGCATTAAGGTATTTACGGATTTTGCTATCTTCTAATAAATTATCGCGATAATCATTTCCACCATACCAGTTAGAATCCCATCCTCTGATAATTCCTAAGCGGTTACTTATTGGATTAACTTTTTGTCCCATTATACCTTAATTTTGATCTTCGTTAGTATTTAAAGAATCAACGAATAGCGTAACATGGTTTGAACGTTTGCGAATTCTATATGCTCTACCTTGTGGCGCTGGACGCATACGTTTTAGAGTTACACCTCCATCAACAAAGATTTTAGTTACAAACAACTCGCCTGTTTCTGCTTTTCGTTCGTTTTTTTGTTCCCAGTTAGCAATAGCAGAACGTAGAAGTTTCTCAACTCTACCTGCAGCTTCTTTAGAAGAGAACTTCAACACACCTAGTGCTTTGTTAACTTCCATACCGCGAATCATGTCAGCCACATAGCGCATTTTTCGTGGTGAAGTAGGAACATTTCGCATTTTAGCGAAATACATAGATTTCTGGGCTTCTTTTCTTCTATCAGCCGATATTTTTTTTCTTGCTCCCATTATTTTACTTTATTTTTTTACAATAATAAGACCTGTTTTATCTTTTCTTATTACCACCATGGCCTTTATACGTACGAGTTGGAGCAAATTCTCCTAACTTGTGACCAACCATATTTTCAGTAATATAAACAGGAATAAATTTATTTCCATTGTGAACTGCAACTGTATGACCCACAAAGTCTGGGGAAATCATTGAAGCTCTAGCCCATGTTTTAACAACATTAGATTTGCCATTTTCATTCATAGCAAGAACTTTGTTCTCTAATTTAATGTCGATATATGGACCTTTTTTTAATGAACGACTCATAATTTATTCAATTAATCAGTTTATTTCTTTCTTCTCTCAATAATGTACTTAGATGAATGTTTCTTAGGAGCTCTTGTCTTAAGACCCTTAGCATATAAGCCATTACGTGATCTTGGATGACCTCCTGAAGCTTTACCTTCACCACCACCCATTGGGTGATCAACAGGGTTCATTACTACTGGTCTTGTTCTAGGTCTTCTTCCTAACCATCTGCTTCTACCAGCCTTACCTGATACAGTCAACTGATGATCTGAGTTAGAAACAGATCCAACCATTGCATAACACTCAGTAAGGATCATTCTAGATTCTCCTGAAGGCAATTTAACAATTGCATATTTTCCGTCTCTTGAAGTTAATTGAGCAGATGATCCAGCACTTCTAGCAAGAGTAGCACCTTGTCCAGGTTTCAATTCGATACAAGAAATCACAGTTCCTAGTGGAATGCTTTTCAGTTTCATTGCATTACCTACATTAGGTTCTACGCTTTCTCCTGAGATTATTTTCTGATCTACCTTGATTCCGTTTGGAGCGATAATATATCTTTTCTCTCCGTCTGCATACTCAACTAAAGCGATGAAAGCAGTTCTATTTGGATCATATTCTACAGTTTTTACCGTTGCTTCAACATCATGTTTGTTTCTTTTGAAGTCGATAATTCTGTATTTCTTTTTGTGTCCACCGCCGGTGTAACGCATGGTCATTTTACCAGTTTGGTTACGTCCACCTGACTT
>JASLCG010000036.1 GCA_030151885.1 Bacteroides sp. | reverse complement strand
TTATGAGCCCAACGAGCTACCAACTGCTCCACTCCGCGATCATTGTGAGTGCAAATATAGGGCTTCTGAATGCTGATTCCAAATATTAACCTATATATCTATATTAAAAAATGTTACTTGATTGATTTTAAGTATTTTATAATTCTAGCAACAAATAGTTTACCATATCTATCTCTTTTATAATCACCAATACCGCTAATTGCACCAAATGCGTCTAATGTAGTAGGCTTAGAAGATGCTAGAAGATGGAGTACTTTATCTGATAAAATGATGTAGGCAGGTACGCCTTCCTTATTAGCTAAGTCTTTTCTTAAAACTCGTAAATACTCAAATAAATCAAGATCTTCATCTTCAGAAGTAATAATGCGTATCTTTTTAGTCTCTTTTTTAACTTTGAAATCATCAGGATGATTTACTATTTCAACTAGTTCGGCTTTTTCTTGTCCATATAGGACTCTTTTGCCAGGATCAGTTATTAATATTCTATTGTGTTGATTGTATGCTATTTCAATAAGCCCTAATTGATACATTTGTAGTATATAATTGTTCCAGTCTCTAATTGAGCAATCTTTGCCAGCTCCAAAGGTCTTTATTAAGTGATAGTTTGCACCAACTATTTCTTGATTCATAGAACCTCTTAAAATATCTATTAGCTGTCTTGTTGTAACTGTTTGATTAGTTCTTGCAATAGCGCTAAGTGCTTTTTGGACAATGATTGTTCCATCTATCTTTTTAGGAGGATTCTTGCAGACATCACAATTATTACAATCCTCTTTAGCCTCTTCTCCAAAATAACTTAACAAAACCCTTCTTCTGCATATATGAGACTCTGCATATTGTTGCATTCTTTCTAACTTTTCTAGGTTTATCTGTTGTTGTTTGCTTTCGTTGGCAAACTTTGTTAACAATATTAGATCTCCTACATTATAGAAAAAGACGGTGTCACTATCAATTCCATCTCTCCCAGCTCTACCTATTTCTTGGTAATAGCTTTCAATGCTTTTAGGCATATTGTAATGTATAACCCATCTTACATTTGATTTATCAATACCCATTCCAAAAGCAATTGTGGCACAAACGACTTGAACTCTGTCGTTAATGAAGTCACTTTGAGTTTCTTCTCTAGTTTGACTGCTTAATCCAGCATGGTACACTGCAGCACTGATATTGTGCTTATTAAGATAACTTGCGATAGTCTCCGTTTTTTTTCTACTCATACAGTAGATAATACCTGCTTCTTCAGGTCTCTCATTAATGAAGTTTAATATGTACTGATGTTTTTCTTTTTGCTGGTATGCAATTTCTACATTAAGGCTAAGGTTGGGTCTGTCAAAAGATGATATAAAAATAGGGGCTCTTTGTATTTTCAACTGGTTAACAATATCCAGTCTAGTAATTTTATCAGCAGTTGCTGTAAGAGCTATAATAGGAATTGATGGGAAATATTGTTTCAATATACCTAGTTGAGTGTATTCAGGTCTAAAGTCGTGTCCCCACTGAGATATACAGTGTGCTTCATCTACTGCGAACAGAGAGATGTTAATCTCTTTGAGTAGATAATCTAGTTCAGCTAATAATTTTTCTGGAGATATATATAATAGCTTTAATTCACCTCTTCTGCATTGTTGTCTGATGAGCTCATTTTCTGTTTCAGAGTTACTGCTATTTAAAGCAGCAACAGCAACACCATTAGATTTTAATGCTTCTACTTGGTCTTGCATTAACGAAATTAATGGAGATATTACTATGCCAATACCATCCATCATAAGTGCGGGTAATTGATAGCAAATTGATTTCCCTCCTCCTGTAGGCATAAGTACTACACAGTCTTTCTTATTTATTACTGTTTTAATAATATCTTCTTGAAGAGGTCGAAATTCTTTATATCCAAATACGGCATTTAATGTTTGAAGCATTCTTATTGATAACTTTTAATGAAATAGCAAAGTTACTGTTTTAGTTTAATAATTTCGAGCGTTGTATGTTATATCCTTACTTTGGTAAATATGCCATTTTAGTTAAAAAATAAGTAATTGTAATTTTTTAAGATACAAATGCTTATTTGTTTTGTTATATAATTAGAAAGCAATCTATTACACAGCTACGCACAAGAGAAACTTTTATTCAACACCTAAACTAAATGAGTATGAGAAAATCTAGTGATGTAAAGAATAAGAAAGTTGGTGTTGCACAACGTAATAAGAAAACAAAAGCGTTGGCATACCGGCAAGTTGTTAAACCTGAATTGTCAAAAAAGCTTTATGGGCTAATCTATCAACGAATAGTGGTACAGAGAAAGTATTCAGATCCTGATTACTCGGCAAAACAACTAGCAGAAGAATTAGGTACTAATACTAGGTATTTATCAGCGGTTATTAACTCTAATTTTGGTAAGAATTTTTCAACACTAGTAAATGAGTTAAGAGTTAATGATGCAAAGCAAATGTTTCGTAGTACTAGTTATAATAACTTACGCATAGAGGATATTGGATTGAAAGTGGGATTCTCAACCAGACAATGTTTTTATACAGCTTTTAATAAATATGTTGGTATGACTCCTAGGCAATACAGAATGAGATGTAAACCTAGATTAAAAGTGGTATAATGTAACTAAACCAAGTATTAAGAAGAATTAATTGTATGATATTTCAACATACAGTTATTTCTTCTTATTTTTATACTCATAAGAGAATAAAATTTTGATATGAAGAAACGCACATTAATTACAATGATGGCAGCAGGGCTGTTGGCTGGCTGTGGAACAACTGCATCTGAACCAGATGTAAAAATAAAAGATTATAAAGTGGAGAAATTTGCAGATTTACAAATCCTTCGTTACGATGTACCTGGATTTGATGATTTATCTTTACAACAAAAGCAACTTGTTTATTATTTAACAGAAGCTGCACTGTCTGGTAGAGATATTCTTTTTGATCAAAATGGTAAGTATAATTTACGTATCAGAAGAGCTTTAGAAGCTATATATACAAATCCTAAAGAAGATAATACCTCTGAAGAATATTCTAAACTAGAATTATATTTGAAGAGAGTTTGGTTCTCAAATGGTATTCATCACCATTATGGAATGGAAAAATTCTTCCCTACATTTAGTGAATCTTATTTTAAAGAAGCTTTAGCTAGAGCAATAGATAATAACTTGCCACTTGAAAAAGGGCAAAGTGTTGAAAATTTATATGAAACTCTTCGTCCTGTAATGTTTGATAAAGATGTTTTGCCTAAACGAGTAAATCAAGCACATGGTGAAGACTTACTGTTAACATCAGCTTGTAATTACTATGATGGTGTTACAGAAAAAGAGGCAGAAGAATTTTACAATAAAATGAGAGATCCTAACGACTCTGAACCTATTTCACTAGGAATGAATAGCAAGCTAGTAAAGAAAAATGGTAAGTTACAAGAAGAGGTTTGGAAAGTAGGAGGTTTATATTCTGAAGCTTTATCTCAGGTCGTTTTCTGGTTGAAAAAGGCTTCGAATGTAGCTGAGAATGAGACTCAAAAAGCTGTTATTGATAAGCTTATAACATTCTATGAAACAGGCAATCTACGTGATTTTAATGCTTATTGTATACAATGGGTAAAAGATCTTGATTCAAGAGTAGATTTTGTTAATGGTTTTACAGAAACTTATGGAGATCCATTAGGGTTAAAAGCTAGTTGGGAGTCTTTGGTGAATTTCAAAGATTTAGAAGCTACAAAACGTACAGAAACTATTAGCTCTAACGCACAGTGGTTTGAAGACAATTCGCCTGTCGACTCTAAATTTAAAAAACAGAGTGTAAAAGGTGTTACAGCCAAAGTTATTACGGCAGCTATTTTAGCTGGAGATTTATATCCGGCAACAGCTATTGGTATTAATTTACCAAATGCAAACTGGATTAGAAATGAGTATGGTTCGAAATCGGTAACCATCGGAAATATAACTGATGCATATAATAAAGCTGCACATGGTAATGGCTTAAATGAAGAGTTTGTATACTCGAAAGTTGAGCTGGATTTAATCGATAAATATGCTGACTATACTGATGAACTTCATACAGACCTTCATGAATGTTTAGGGCATGGATCTGGAATAGTAATGCCAGGAGCAGAAGAAGCTCTTAAAGCATATGGATCAACTATTGAAGAGGCTAGAGCTGATTTATTTGGTTTGTATTACTTAGGAGATCAAAAGCTTATTGATTTAGGACTTCTTCCTAATAATGAAGCGTATAAAGCAGCATATTACACTTATATAATGAATGGTTTAATGACCCAATTAGTAAGAATTGAGTTAGGTAATATTGTTGAAGAAGCACATATGCGTAACCGACAACTTATTGCAATGTGGGCATACGAACATGGCAAGAAAGACAATGTAATTGAACTTAAACAAAGAGATGGTAAGACTTATGTCGTTGTAAATGATTATAATAAGCTTAGAGACTTATTTGGTCAATTATTAGCCGAGATACAAAGAATACGTTCTACAGGAGATTACGAGTCTGCTAGATCTATGGTTGAAGCATATGCAGTACAAATTGATCCTGATTTGCATAAAGAGGTTCTAGAGAGATATGAAGCTCTTAATTTAGCACCTTATAAAGGATTTGTTAACCCTGTTTATGAGGCTGTAAAAAATGCTAGTGGAGAAATTGTAGATGTTAAAGTAACTTTTGCTGAAGGTTATGCAGAACAAATGCTTCGTTACTCAACGTCTTATTCTTTTTTACCGTCTATCAATAAATAATTGTAAATGAATAATACTTCAGATAAAGTGAAAGCTATTAAGGCACAGCTCCGTTCTTATATGAATGGAGTTGTCTCTTATACAATGCGAAAAAAAGGTTTAGATGATTATAAACTAAACTTTGGGGTAGAATACCCTAGGCTGAAAGAGTTAGCTATGGGTTATGAACCGAATTTAGCTTTGGCAGAAGCTCTTTGGATGGAGAATATAAGAGAATGTAAAATTCTTGCTATATTATTGTATCCAAAAGATAAGTTTGATGAAGAAACAGCTTCTATATGGGTGGAGCAGACTCCTAATATTGAGATAGCCCGCTTATTATGCTTAAACTTATTACAGCATATGCCTTATGCTCCCAACTTGTCATTTAGCTGGATTGCTAGTGAGAATCTATTAATTCAAACTATTGGGTATTTAACAATAGCCAGAATACTTCCTAGTAAAACTACTATGGATGGTCGTGCTGCAGATGAATTTATTAGCCAAGTATCTGTTGCTGGTCAATCAGATGACTATCAACTAAGGCAAGCGGCTCTTTTGGCTGCTACAGGCTTTATGGAACAAGGAACTGCTGCCAAAAATAAAATGGTTGCCATGGTTGAGTCATTTAAAAACTCATCGAATGATTATACTATTTTATTTTATGATGCAATAATGGAAGAAGCTTCTTATTTATAAAGTATTCTTCTTCTTTAATTTTATGATGAAATTACTTACCTTTGCATAAGTAATATCGCCTATAATGGATATGGAAAGACAAAATGTAAAAGATATAGTTAGACAGATATTTACTGAATATTTGAATGTAAATGGGCACCGAAAAACTCCCGAACGCTACGCTATACTCGATACCATATATTCTATAGAAGGGCATTTCGATATTGATACTCTTTATGGATTAATGCATAGAGAGAAAAAGTATAGTGTGAGCAGAGCTACACTATACAATACAATAATCTTATTATTAGACGCTCGTTTAATAATTAAACACCAATTTGGAAATACTTCTCAGTATGAGAGAAGCTATAATCGAGAGACACATCATCATCAAATCTGTACGGAATGCGGTAAAATTACTGAGTTTCAAAGTGATAAACTTCAAAATGCAATTGAAGAGTCAAAACAAGATGATTTTGAACTATCTCATTATTCTCTCTATCTATATGGTAAATGTAAAGAGTGTGCAGAAAAAGCACTAAACGACAATAATAAACAACATTAAAACAAATGAAAGTAGATGTTTTACTAGGATTACAATGGGGTGATGAAGGTAAAGGTAAGATCGTAGATGTTCTTACTCCTAAATACGACGTTGTAGCTCGCTTTCAAGGTGGTCCTAATGCTGGCCACACACTAAAGTTCGAAGGTAAGAAATATGTCTTAAGATCAATTCCTTCTGGGATTTTTCAAGGAGATAAGGTTAATATTATTGGTAATGGAGTGGTGTTGGATCCTGCTTTATTTAAAGCAGAGGCTCAAGATCTAGAAACATCAGGCCATAATCTAAAAGAGAGACTACATATTTCTAAAAAAGCTCATTTAATATTGCCAACACACCGTTTACTTGATGCTGCTTACGAGGCTGCAAAAGGTGACGCAAAAGTAGGAACTACAGGAAAAGGTATAGGACCAACTTATACAGATAAGATAAGTAGAAATGGGCTACGTGTGGGTGATATTAATCACGATTTTCAAAAAAAGTATAATGCTTTAAAAGAGAAGCATATTGCGATACTAAATAGTTTAGAGTTTACTTTTAATCTAGAGGAGTTAGAAAAAGAGTGGTTTGAGGCTATTGATTATCTAAAAGAGTTTACTTTCATTGATAGTGAAAATCAAATAAACAGCTATCTTAAAAAAGAAAAAAGTGTGTTATGTGAAGGAGCTCAAGGTACAATGCTAGATATTGATTTTGGTTCTTATCCATATGTAACATCTTCAAATACTGTATGTGCAGGTGCATGTACTGGCTTAGGAATTGCTCCAAATAGAATAGGCGAAGTATTTGGTATTTTTAAAGCTTACTGTACTCGTGTTGGTGAGGGGCCATTCCCAACAGAACTATTTGATGAGGTAGGAGAAAAAATAGGCGAATTAGGTGGTGAGTTTGGTGCAGTTACAGGACGTAAGCGTCGTTGTGGATGGATCGATTTAGTTGCTTTGAAATATGCAATTATGGTAAATGGTGTAACTAAATTAATCATGATGAAAAGTGATGTTTTAGATACATTTGATACTATTAAAGCATGTGTTTCTTATGACGTTAATGGAGAAGAGTACACCTATCTGCCATATGACATATCAGATCATGTAACACCTAACTATGTAGAGCTGTCTGGTTGGAAAGAAGATATGACTTCAGTTACGACAGAAGACGAATTCCCAGAGGAGTTCAATGCTTACATTGACTTCTTAGAGAAAGAATTAGAGGTACCTATTGCAATCGTATCTGTTGGTCCTGATAGAGATCAAACTATTGTAAGAGGATAATAAAATAAAGAACATACAAAAAAAGGTTGAGGTACTATTTATAGTATCTCAACCTTTTTTTATATGTTTATAGCGCAATAGATGTTATTAATTATAGTTATGCTAAACTAGTAGTCTGGTTTTGCTAAATGTTAACAGCATATATATACTTGGCATAGAATTTGTTTTATAGTTTAAGTATTAGAAAGTGAATAAATTAAATTGATATTAATATGAATAATTATGTTGATTTTTACTGGATTATCTTTATAGGAATAATGATTCTTAGTGTGGTTGTTCAGTTTAGCTTAGAGAGCAAGTTTAAAAAATACTCTAAGATACCTTTGAGAAATGGAATGACAGGAAGGGATGTTGCTCTACGAATGCTTCAAGATAATGGGATAAATGATGTAAATGTGATATCTACTTCAGGAAGATTGACAGATCATTACAACCCGATGGATAAAACTGTAAATTTAAGTGAAGGTGTTTATAATAGTAATAGTGTAATGGCTGCAGCAGTTGCGGCACATGAGTGTGGCCATGCAATTCAGCATGCAAAAGCTTATGCACCATTAACATTGAGAAGTAAACTGGTTCCTATTGTCGCTTTTTCTTCAAATTGGATTATGTGGCTACTTTTGATTGGAATTTTAACAATAGAGATGTTCCCAGGAATAATGCTAGCTGGTATCGTTTTATTTGCCTTTACTACTCTATTTAGCTTCGTAACTCTTCCCGTAGAAATTGATGCTAGTAGAAGAGCACTTGTGTGGTTACGTGGTGCTGGAATTACTGACAACTATACTCAGCCATATGCAGTTAGTGCATTGAAATCTGCAGCTTATACTTATGTAGTAGCAGCATTGGGTTCTTTAGCTACTTTATTGTACTACATTATGATTTTTATGGGTAGACGTGATTAATTACAAGTAAAAGATTATAAAAGGCAGGATCTAATTATGACTCTGCCTTTTTTATTATATGTATTAGAGAACTGTGCTAAGATACAGCATAGATATGCATTTGGATTATGATATAATGTGCGTATATCAATATTTTCCACTAAATTTGTATTCAATTAAAAAAGATAAATATGGCAGCAAAACCAGGTATTCCAAAGGGTACAAGAGATTTCTCGCCTGTAGAGATGGCGAAACGTAATTATATATTTGATACAATTAGGAGTGTATACCATCTATATGGATTTCAACAAATAGAGACTCCTGCCATGGAAAACCTATCAACATTGATGGGGAAATATGGTGATGAAGGAGATAAGCTACTTTTTAAAATACAGAACTCGGGAGATTACTTTTCAAAAATAACGGATGAAGAGTTATTATCTAGAGATGCGCAGAAGCTAGCAGGTAAATTTTGTGAAAAAGGATTGCGTTATGATTTAACAGTTCCTTTTGCACGCTACGTTGTTATGCATCGTAATGAAATCAATTTCCCATTTAAACGGTTCCAAATACAACCTGTATGGAGAGCAGACAGACCTCAAAAAGGTAGATATAGAGAATTTTATCAGTGCGATGCAGATGTTGTAGGTAGTGATTCTCTATTAAATGAAGTTGAATTGGTAGAGATAATGGATACTGTATTTACCAAATTTGGAATTAGGGTATCTATTAAGTTAAATAATAGGAAAATACTATCGGGCATAGCTGAAGTTATTGGAGAAGCTGATAAAATAGTAGATATTACTGTAGCTATAGATAAACTTGATAAAATTGGTCTTGAGAATGTTAATAAAGAGCTTTCTGATAAAGGTGTATCACTAGAAGCAATTGATAAACTTCAGCCAATTATAAATCTATCAGGATCTAATTTTGAAAAGCTGAACACTTTAAAAGAGGTGTTAGAGTCTAGTCAGATTGGAATGTTAGGTATAGAAGAGTGTGAATACATTTTAAATACCCTAAAGGATTTAGAGATTAAAAATGACTTAGAATTAGACTTGACTTTAGCTAGGGGATTAGACTATTATACTGGAGCTATTTTTGAGGTTAAAGCTTTAGATGTTGAGATTGGTAGTATTACTGGTGGCGGTCGATACGATAACTTGACTGGTGTATTTGGATTAAAAGATGTTTCGGGTGTAGGAATTTCTTTTGGTGCTGACCGTATTTTTGATGTTTTAAATCAATTAGACTTATACCCTAAAGATAGTTTATCTGACACGCAGTTGTTATTTATCAATTTTGGAGAAAAAGAGACTGCATATTGCCTTAAAATGTTGGCAAAAGCTCGTAAAGCGGGTATCCGCGCGGAAATATATCCAGACTCTTCGAAAATGAAGAAGCAGATGACTTATGCTAATAATAAGAATATAGAGTTTGTGGCAATGGTTGGTGACAATGAAATAGCTGAAGAAAAAGTTACTCTTAAAAATATGGAAACTGGAGATCAGTCTATGTTAACATTTGAAGAGGTTCTTGATAAAATTCAGAAAAGATAATTCTAATAAAGAAATTAAAAAAGGTAGCAATCTATTTGTTACCTTTTTTTTATGCGACAAATTGACAGATTTATATGTCAGAAAGTAAGAGTTGTGCTTTGGCACACTTTTCGTATTATAATAAGTGTATTGATAATATTATAGAAATAAGTATAACATAAAATTATAGAATTATGAATTTGAAACCTTTAGCAGATAGAGTTGTGATACTCCCTGCTCCAGCAAAAGAGAAAACAGTCGGTGGTATTATTATTCCTGATACAGCGAAAGAAAAGCCTCTTGAAGGTAAAGTCCTAGCTGTAGGTAATGGTACTAAAGATGAGGAAATGGTACTTAAAGAAGGTGATACTGTTCTATACGGTAAATATGCCGGAACATCTATAGAAGTAGATGGAGAAGAGTATTTAATTATGCGTCAAAGTGACGTATTAGCAATTTTAGGTTAATAAAGGATTTTTAATTTGTAATAAAGATTAAAGATATGGCAAAAGAAATTTTATTCAATATTGAAGCTCGTAATCAACTTAAAGAAGGTGTTGATGCGCTAGCTAATGCAGTAAAAGTAACACTAGGACCTAAAGGTCGTAATGTAATTATAGAGAAGAAATTTGGAGCACCACATATCACTAAAGATGGTGTAACAGTAGCTAAAGAGATTGAATTAGAAGATCCATACCAAAATACAGGTGCTCAACTCGTAAAAGAAGTGGCTTCTAAAACAGGTGACGATGCAGGTGATGGTACTACAACAGCAACTGTGTTAGCTCAAGCAATTGTAGCAGAAGGAGTTAAAAATGTAACTGCTGGTGCTAACCCAATGGATTTGAAACGTGGTATTGATAAAGCTGTTGCTAAAGTTGTTGAATCAATTAAGAGCCAAGCTAAACAAGTTGATGATAACTATGACAGTGTAGAGCAAGTTGCAACAGTTTCTGCAAATAATGATGAGGTTATTGGTAAACTTATTGCTGATGCTGTTCGTAAGGTATCAAAAGATGGTGTAATAACTATTGAAGAGGCAAAAGGGACTGAAACCTCAATTGGTATTGTAGAAGGTATGCAGTTTGATCGTGGTTATTTATCTCCATACTTTGTAACAAATACAGAGAAAATGGAGTGTGAAATGGAAAATCCATACATCTTAATTTACGATAAGAAAATTTCTAACTTAAAAGAGTTCTTACCTATTCTTGAACCAGCAGTTCAGTCTGGAAGACCTTTGTTAGTTATTGCAGAAGATGTAGATAGTGAAGCTTTAACTACTCTTGTAGTGAATCGTTTACGTTCTCAGCTTAAGATATGTGCTGTTAAAGCACCAGGTTTTGGTGATAGACGTAAAGAGATGCTTGAAGACATTGCTATTTTAACAGGTGGTTTAGTTATTAGTGAAGAAAAAGGTCTTAAACTTGAGCAAGCAACTCTTGAAATGTTAGGATCTGCAGAGCGTGTAACAATTAGTAAAGATAATACAACTATTGTAAGTGGTTCTGGTGATTCTCAATTAATTAAAGATCGTTGTGAGCAAATAAAATCTCAGATGGCTACTACTACTTCTGACTATGATAGAGAAAAACTACAAGAGCGCTTAGCTAAGCTTTCTGGTGGTGTAGCTGTTCTTTATGTAGGTGCAGCTTCTGAGGTAGAGATGAAAGAGAAAAAAGACCGTGTTGATGATGCTTTATGTGCAACAAGAGCAGCAATTGAAGAAGGAATAGTACCAGGTGGTGGTGTTGCATACATTAGAGCTATTGAGTCTTTAACAGGCTTAAAAGCAGATACTCCAGATGAGGAGACAGGTATTGCAATAATTACACGTGCTATTGAAGAGCCTTTACGCCAAATTGTAGCTAATGCTGGTAAAGAAGGAGCTGTAGTTGTACAAAAAGTAAGAGAATCTGCTGGTGACTTTGGTTATAACGCACGTTATGATAGATATGAGAACTTATTGGAAGCAGGTGTTGTAGATCCAGCTAAGGTAACACGTGTTGCTTTAGAAAATGCTGCATCTATCGCTGGAATGTTCTTAACTACAGAATGTGTTATAGTAGATAAGAAAGATGACTCTGCTGCAGCTATGCCTATGGGCGGTGGTGCAATGGGTGGTATGGGTGGTATGATGTAATCAACTACTTTGAAATATCTATAAAATATATAAAGCCTATGATGATATCATCATAGGCTTTATTATTATGTTTGATTGATAGTTAATCTTCTAATAGATGTTTTAAAAAGCTATCAAGTTCTTCATCAAGTCCATTTAATAAGCTATCATTAACAATAAGCAAATCATCATCCATAAGGAGTAGATCTTCTATAACTTCTCCATGTTCATCTATAAGGACGAAAGAGTATGGTTTTAGAATATTAATATTGTCAAATAGTTTATCGTCTTTTAGACTAGATAGAATTTCTTTTAAGTCGGCACTTATTAATTCTAATAGCTCATCTTCGTCTTCTGCATTACTCCACTCCTCTATTTCTGTTTTAGCTAAAAGCTGATCTTCATCATCCATAATAGATAATAGCCCTGTCTGCATATTAGGGAATAGATAGATGTCAGTAACTATAGAGTTCTCAGAGTTTCTTTTAAAGGATTTAATACTCTCTTTTATAAGCTCTTTTATTGAAGTTGTTGATGTAGATGATAAATGCATAGTTATTCTGCTATTTGTTTATTCCAAAGTTATGAAAAGTAACTAATAATTTTGCCTTTTCTCTTAATTATTATTGAATAGTTGATCTAATTGTTTAACAGCTTTTTGTCTATTTGAAAGGAGCTGTAAATATATATATGCTGTATAACTAAGTTTATTGCTTTCGCTTATTATAATATTTCCATTAGCATCAACCATCTGTATATTCTCTGCTATCATGGCATTATTAAGTGCTTTTTGTGCCCAGAGTATCGCTTCATTAACTTGATCTTTACTTTCAAGTGCAAAGGTTATATTTAATGCAGCTTTACATTTAATTTCCTCTTTATTATTGCTATCATAAACTTTTTGCCATGAAGATATAGCTTTGTCTGTATTGTTTTGTTTAAAATGTTTATTGCCTTCCTTTAAAGGTTTATTCATATAAACTATTCTAGCTAGAGATTTCCAGTGAGGTAAGAGTTCTTGACTTACTAAAGTACTTACTCTTTCTTTTAAGTACTCGTTAAATTCGTCCATTATATAGGCATCAGAATATGATGGTGCAATAATACTGTCCATCACTATGATGTCTAGAGGTTTGCCTTGATTTTTAATGTATAATTTGCTTATTAGAGCAAAGGTCATCATAGGCTCATTTTGATTACTTCTTATGATTTTACTATCAGTGTAATATATATTAAGTAATGCATCTGTTCCCATTTTATTTAGGATATTCACAGCTGTATCACCAGGAATCTCTATACTTTTCGGGTTATTAATTAACCTTCCAGAGTCTACTATTACTATGGCATCTAATAAATTAGTTGAGGCTAAGTCTTTAGTTATATGTGTTAGTAAATCCGTTTGATCTTTGAAAATACTATTTCTATATAACCCGTTTTCTGCTATTGCTAAAGTTTTAAAAGAGTGTTTTATACTTGCACCACTAGGCTGAAGTTGATCAATGTATACAATTTTACTGGTTTGGCAACTGATTAATAATAGTACACAGAAGAGAAGTATTGTATTTTTAAGTAGTACCTTCATACATTATAAGTTTAGAAACTATTTATAGTATAAATATAATCAATTATACAATAAAAAAGCGAGTAACAACATTGTTACTCGCTTTTTTATTATAGATTAAATCTTTGTTTATGCATTTTTGCCATGGCAATTTTTAAACTTCTTACCACTACCACAAGGACAAGGGTCGTTTCTTCCAATCTTTTTAGGTGCAACATAAGGCTCGTTTTTTTGTTGTTCACGAGTATCTTGTTGAGCTGCAGAATTTGCTGCTTGTTGAGTTGGAGAGCTTATAACCTCTTGTTTTTGCTCTTTGTAGCTTCTTTGTTCTTTAGGCTCAGGAGCTGCTTCTTGTACTTGACTAGGGTCTTGAACAGGAATTTGTCCTCTCATTAATACAGAAATCGTGTTGTTGTTTATTTTATTAACCATTGTGTCAAATAAATCAACAGATTTCAGTTTGTAAATAAGGAGCGGGTCTTTTTGTTCATAACTAGCGTTTCTAACAGAGTGTTTTAACTCGTCGAGTTCTCTTAGATTTTCCATCCAAGCTTCATCGATAAAGTGTAGTAGGATAGATTTTTCAAAACTATCTACAACGGTTTTACATTCTGTATTATATGCTTCTTCTAGATTACACGAAATATTATACATACGCTTTCCATCGGTAATAGGAATTAATATGTTTTCATACTGTGCTCCATGATTCTCATATACTTGTTTGATTACAGGATAAGCTATTTGTGCTAATCTAGCAGTCTTTTCTTTAAAATTCTTAATTGCTTCTTGGAAAGTAAGTTCAGCCAGCTCGTCTATAGATTTGCTATTTAAATCTTCTTTAGTAAATGGTGCCTCCATTGCGAAAAGACGGATTATTTCCATTTCACAAGCTTGGAAATCATATTTAAAATCAGCAACTATTTTAGAACAACGGTCCCAGATCATATTTACAATATCCATTCCAATACGATCTCCCATTAGAGCATGACGTCGTTTTGTGTATATAACACTACGTTGTTTGTTCATCACATCATCGTATTCTAGTAGATATTTACGAGAACCGAAGTGATTTTCCTCTACTTTCTTTTGAGCCTTTTCAATAGAATTTGATAAGAGTTTGTGTTCAATCATCTCACCCTCATCGAATCCCATTTTATCCATAATACGGATAACTCTTTCTGGAAGCGAAATACGCATTAAATGGTCTTCTAGTGATAAGAAGAAAACAGATGATCCTGGATCTCCTTGTCTACCAGCACGACCTCTTAACTGTCTGTCTACACGACGTGATTCGTGTCTTTCAGTACCTATGATAGCTAGTCCACCTAAATCTTTAACCTCTTGTGAAAGCTTAATATCTGTACCACGACCAGCCATATTTGTAGCAATGGTAACCGTTCCTTTTTGTCCAGCTGTAGCAACGATGTCAGCCTCTCTTTGATGGAGTTTAGCATTTAGAACGTTGTGAGGTATCTTTCTAATAGTAAGCATTCTGCTTAACATTTCTGATATGTCAACTGCTGTAGTACCAACAAGAACAGGTCTTCCTTCAGCTACTAGCTTTTGTATTTCGTCAATTACAGCACCATATTTTTCACGTTGAGTTTTATAGACTCTATCATTCATGTCTTTACGAGCAATAGGCCTATTGGTTGGGATAGTTATAACGTCTAACTTATAGATATCCCAAAACTCTCCAGCTTCAGTTTCAGCAGTACCTGTCATACCAGATAACTTATGGTACATACGGAAATAGTTTTGAAGTGTAATTGAGGCAAAAGTTTGAGTTGCAGCTTCAACTTTAACACCTTCTTTAGCTTCTATTGCTTGGTGAAGTCCATCGGAATATCTTCTTCCTTCCATCACACGACCTAACTGTTCGTCTACAATCATTACCTTACCATCAACAACAATGTATTGATCGTCTTTCTCAAACATAGTATATGCCTTAAGAAGTTGGTTGATAGTGTGTATTCTTTCAGATTTGATTGCGAAGTTGTTGAATATCTCTTCCTTTTTTTGAATTAGCTCTTCTTTCGAAAGATTTGTTTCATTTTCGAGTTCAGATAGTTGAGATGTAATATCTGGCATCACAAAAAGTGTTGGATCTTCAGAGTTTCCTGTAATAAGATCAATCCCTTTGTCTGTTAAGTCTACGCTGTTAATTTTTTCATCAATAACAAAGTATAGAGGGTCAGTTGCCTCGTGCATACGTCTGTTATTTTGTTCCATAAACATTTCTTCGACGCGTAACATTCCTGTTTTCATTCCAGGTTCACTTAAAAACTTGATAAGTGGTTTGCTTTTAGGCATTGCTTTATGGCATCTAAATAAAGATATAAAGCCTTGTTCTTGCTCATCAGAGTTTTCAGACGCAATTAGCTTTTTAGCTTCGGCTAAGTAACTTGTTGCTAATTTTTTTTGCGCATCAACTAGTCTTTCTACTAACGACTTGTATTCATCGAACATCTGCTCGTCTCCTTTAGGAACAGGACCCGAGATAATAAGTGGTGTTCTTGCTTCGTCTATAAGAACAGAGTCAACCTCATCGACAATTGCATAGTTGTGCTGACGTTGTACTAGTTCCTCAGGAGTTCTAGCCATGTTGTCACGTAGGTAGTCAAATCCAAACTCATTATTAGTACCAAAAGTAATATCTGCTCTATATGCAGTTCTTCTAGCTTCGGAGTTTGGCTGATGTTTATCTATACAATCTACTGAGAGTCCATGGAACATATATAGTGGGCCCATCCATTCAGAGTCACGTTTAGCAAGGTAGTCATTGACAGTTACTACATGAACTCCATTACCTGTTAATGCATTTAAGAATACAGGAAGTGTTGCAACTAGGGTTTTTCCTTCACCAGTAGCCATCTCTGCTATTTTACCTTGGTGTAGAACCACACCACCAAATAGCTGTACGTCATAGTGAATCATATTCCAAACAGTATCATTTCCTCCTGCTTCCCAATGATTTAGGTATATAGCTTTATCATCTTCGATACGAACGAAGTCTTTAGTCGCAGCTAAATCTCTATCAAATTGAGTTGCTGTAACAATAACTTCACCATTTTCTGCAAAGCGTCTAGCAGTGTCTTTTACAATAGAAAAAGCTATTGGCAATACCTCATTAAGTGCTTCTTCATATTTTTCAAGAATCTCCTTTTCAAGTTTATCTATTTTATTAAAAACAGTCTCTCTATTTTCAATTGGAGTGTCTTGAATTGAAGCTTTTAACTCATCTACTTTTGCTTGTTCTTGTTTTGCAGAATCTTTGATAATCTGCTTTAACTCGTTTGTCTTAGCTCTTAGCTCATCATTGCTAAGTTTTTCTATTTCAGGATAAGCATTTTTGATTTTTTCTACCCAAGGTTGTATTTTTTTTATATCTCGGATGGATTTATTCCCAAATAGCTTACTTAAAAAACTAGATAGTCCCATGTATAATTGATTTTTTTATTTTCTTATGTATGTAGTTTGCACTTATAAATGCAAAGTTATATTAAAATGCCGAAAAATAAGAATATATCCCCTTTTATCTATAAGACAGGTTATTGTGGCTCTTATTTTTAGAATATAGGGGAGAAAGAAGCTGCGTTTGGAGCTCGGATACGAATTGTTTTAGCAACAGTTGGGGCTATTGCTCTCGCGTCTATAGGAGTAGTTATTATTTGAGATTTAAAGTTGCCTCCTAAAAAAATAGTTGGAGCTTGTATAGCTGAGTAGCTTACAACTTGCTCTAACTTATTATTAGAGTTATATACCTTCCAACCTGGTTGAATCTCTAATATTAAATCTCCTGTTCTTTTTTTGTAGAATGAGTTTTTAACCAACTCTTTCTTATGGTCAAGAGAGTTTATAAGAAGATCGGTACTACAATAAACATTTTGTACACCACTTATCTCTAATAAGAAATGTGCGCACTCTTTTTGGAAAGAATCAATTTCTAATCCTTTATTTTCTAATAAACTATGATTTAAATATAGCTGTAAGTCGCTATAATAGGAAATATAGTTACCTTCTCCGTATTTAGCTATTAAATAAAGGTTAAGTAATGCAGCACTTCTATGTATATAGAAATCACCTTCTGGTATATTGAAGTTCTTGCCCTCATCTAGTTCTCTTCTGTATCCAGTAGAGGTTATATAGAATAGCGTATTATGCAGGCCTACATTAATATCGATGATTTTTAGTAGTTCTGCAATATTTTGATCTATGCGGAGGTATATATCTTGTTGTTCTACCGAGCTTAGATTATTTGGTAAAATAGGGTTTGCAGCACTAAAAC
>JASLCG010000028.1 GCA_030151885.1 Bacteroides sp. | reverse complement strand
AACTTTCTGATACACTTCGTGCAAGAACAATGAAGTATCCTGAAATTACTTACATTGCTGTACAGGCGGGGCGTAATGATGATGGTACTGACCCCTTTACACCATCGCACTTTGAGGTATCTGTAGGAATAAAACCTTATAAAGAGTGGCCAAGAGGTAAAACTAAAGATGATTTAATTGCAGAATTGGCTGCAGAATATGAAACGTTGCCAGGGTTTACAGTAGGTTTTAGCCAACCTATGATTGATGGTGTGATGGATAAAATATCAGGAGCACATAGTGAGTTGGTTGTAAAGGTTTATGGTAACGACTTTAAAGAGACTCGAAGAATTGCAGATGAGGTTCTTGAGGTTTTAAGAACAGTTCCAGGATCGGCCGATTTAGATATTGACCAAGAACCACCCTTACCACAGTTACAGATACAGATGGATAGGGATGCAATAGCCCGTTATGGACTGAATGTTGCAGATGTTAATGAGTTAATTGAAATAGCAATTAGTGGTAAGGCTATTTCTCAGATTTACCAAGGAGACCGCGTTTATGATATCACTTGTAAGTATAAAGAAGATGCTCGTGATACACCAGAGAAGATAGCTTCACTGATGCTGACCTCTTCTTCGGGAGCTAAGATTCCTTTACAACAGGTGGCAGATATCCGTTTAAGTACTGGAGAAAGCACCATTACCCGTGAAATGAATAAACGCCATTTAACAGTAAAGTTGAACTTACGTGGCAGAGACCTCTCTTCGTTCTTGAACGAAGCACATAAACGTATTGAAGAAGATGTACAGTACGACCACTCAAAGTATCATATAAAATGGGGTGGACAGTTTGAAAATCAAAACCGTGCGTATGCTCGTCTTGCTGTTATTGTTCCATTAGCACTGGCACTGATGTTCTTTATTCTATACCTAGCTTTTGGTAAGTTTAGGCAAGCAGGTTTGGTATTATGTATTGTTCCGTTGGCTCTATTTGGAGGGATGTTAGCATTAAATTTACGTGGTATGACACTGAACGTATCATCTGCGGTGGGCTTTATAGCTCTGTTTGGTGTAGCCATTCAGAATGGTGTTATTATGGTATCGCACATTAATGATTTAAGAAATCATGGTGAGACTCTATACGAAGCTGTTACTGATGGGGCTAGACATCGATTCCGTCCGATATTAATGACGGCTACAGTGGCTATTTTAGGACTATTCCCAGCATCAATGGCTACAGGAATTGGTTCTGATGTGCAACGTCCTTTAGCTACAGTTATTGTATATGGATTGATGTTCTCGACCGTTATAACGCTGTTTGCATTGCCCGTTCTTTACTATATGATAGAGAAGAGGTTTGTGAAAAAAGAGGAACTTTGTGAAACTGAAAATAAGCATTAGTCATGATAATCAGAAGAATATATAAACAGCTGATAGTGGTGCTTCTGTTAAGTATAGGTTTGCCAATCTCGGCACAAGGGGTAGGGGCTTATGATACAGAACAAAAACTATCGTTCAATAAATATTTACAAGAGGTTACAGAAAACAACTTACAGTTTTTAGCTGAAAAGTATAATGTAGATATTGCTAAAGCAGAAATAGCAGCTTCGAAAGTAATGCCCGATCCTAATTTAACATTCGAGGCTAGTAAAGATAGTTATAACGCCGAGCTTACTTACGATTTGGAGTTGGGTAAGCGTAGAATGCGTGTAAAGAATGCTAAACTTGAAAAAGATTTAGCAGTGTTAGAGCTTGAGGCTTTCTTTCAAGAGTTAAGAGCAGAAGCAACACATGCATTCTTGGATGCAATATTTCAAAGAGATCTTTTAAAGGTTAAAAGAAACTCGTACGATAATATGGTGCAACTTCATAAGTCGGATAGCATTAGATATCAGTTGGGAGAAATTAATGAAAATGATGCACGTCAGTCTAAGGTAGAGGCTGTATCACTTTTAAATGAGGTGTATGAGCAGGAAGCTGCATTTAAATCGGCTTATGTTTTGTTAAATAAATACATGGGTAAGCGAATAGGTTCTATTGGATTTCCAGATGGAAATATGGATAACCTACAAATGAATTTAGGTTTAGATGAGCTGATGAATATTGCCTTGAAACAACGTATTGATGTTATAGTTGCAAATAAAGGTATTGATGTGGCTCAAAGTAAATTGAAATTAGCCAAAGTTGAGCGTAGAGCCGATTTAGGATTAATGGTAGGGTACGAGCGTGATTGGCACGGAATGTGGCCTAACAAGAATACTATTAAAGGAGGCGTTACCATTCCACTTAAATTCTCTAATATGAATAGAGGCGTGGTGAACTCTTCTAAACTGGCAATACAGCAATCTCATGTTATGAGAGAGAGTAAAGAGATGGATGCACAAATTGAGGTGTCGCAAGCTTTTTTTGAGTATGAAGCTGCTCAAAATCAAGTGAGACAATATGATAATGGTTTGCTTGCAGAATCTAGAAAAGTATTGGATGGTACGATATATAAATATCGTAGAGGCGAGTCCGCAATATTGGATGTGTTAATAGCACAAAGAACCTACAATGAGGTGCACGAGCAGTATTTACAAGTATTAAAGAACTATGCCTCGGCATTAGTAAACTTGGAGCTAACTTGTGGTATGTGGGATATTGAATTGTAAAACTACCTAGATTATATATTTTAGGCTCTACCAAGTAAAGATGCTTGGTAGGGCCTAATTTTTTATATCTTTGTATTCTATCAAAATGCTAAAAGTTAGATATTTAGAATGAAGCTTATTGAACATTTAAGAAATAGAACTCCGTACGAAAGGACTTTTCATGCCGTTATGTACGAACTGATAGGTATTATTACAAGTATGCCTATTGTAGCAATAGTATCGGGAAAGTCGATGACAGATTCTGGTATTATTGCTGTATTAGTTTCTTTTATAGCCATGGTTTGGAACTATATTTTTAATCTGATATTCGATAAGGCATTGAAGTATTTTAAAATACAAAAATCACTACTTGTAAGGGTGGTACATGGTATCCTTTTTGAAGTAGGATTAGTTATGATAACTGTGCCTACTATAGCTCTAACAATGGGTATGACACTTTTGGGGGCTTTTATGTTAGAGTTTGCAATGTTATTGTACTTTCTTCCTTATACAATGGTCTTTAACTGGGGCTATGATAAATTAAAAGATCATCTAATTAAGAAGTTAGCTCGAGCAGAATCGAACTAGTTGTATTGTCTATTAAAACTTGACATAGAAAAAGGGTTCTTTGAAGTCTAGCCTCAAAGAACCCTTCTATATAAAATTTATAATTGAATGGCCTGTGTTATTCTACATCTTTACACTCAATGCACTCTACATCTAGTATTTTACTAATTAGTGGAGTTAAGTAATTCTTTACATTACTATAAGTTAACCTATGCTCTCCTTCAAAATCGAAGGCGTTTTTATAATGCTTCGAATACT
Organism: Bacteroides sp.; assembly: GCA_030151885.1. GTDB lineage: Bacteria > Bacteroidota > Bacteroidia > Bacteroidales > Bacteroidaceae > Bacteroides_E. Next base: position 12,657 of record JASLCG010000028.1, on the reverse strand, counting down.
CTTCTTTACAATTTGCAACCTCGTCTTTTGTTCCAAAGAATGCATATGTATTATCTATATCAAAAGGCTTAATATTATCGAACTGTGTCTTCTCAATACTTGCATAATTTTTGCAAACCTCTTCTGTAATATTAAAAGTAGTGGCTCCATCTTTACGTCTGTTAAAGAAAAGCTGCTCACCAATATTTTGTTGTAGTAGTTCTGACATTTGAAATGCAGGGTTAACAAGTATCTTTTTGTAACCACGGATTAATTGAGCTAACATTGCACCCATTGAAGACCCAATGATAAGATCTGGTCTTTCGTTATTGCACACTTGTTTAATAGTGGCCAATGCGTCATACACATCAATAGGTATATCTGGAGCAATAACTTTAGCCACATTTCCGACCTGTTTTTTAAGGGCCAATGCTGTTGATGATGCCCCTGAAGATGATAAGCCGTGTATATATAAAATCTTTTTCATATTGTTTTTCTTTTAGTTTTAATAATAGTTTTGTATTACTTGAGATAGAAGGAATGAGTTTAGGTTTCTTCTATAGACTTATAAATATAACCTTTTTTTTGATAAAAAGTTGCGTGTTTTCAAGTTTTGTTAATTAAAAGATCTTTAAAATAGAGCCTAGACCGTATTAAAACGCTACACATTAGTATCTTACTAGGAAGCTGATTTTTTTTAACACCTTAAAAAAACTTATCAATTGTACAAAATGTTTTATCCTAGTATAAAATATATATATTTGTAGCAATAAATAATTATGCGAGACTAAAATGAAACGTAAGAATATAGCTGCAACAGCTTTTTGTAGCTTTTTAATTTTGATGGCAAGCTGTACTCCAACTAAAACTAATGGAGATTTTAAACCAGGTTTTGAAGGTGTTTATGTAGGTGAATTACCTTGTGCAGACTGTCCAGGAATAGAAACGTATGCAACTTTTGCATCAGATAATGATGCAGTGATTACATCTGTGTACCAAACAGAGGGGAAACCCACTTTTACTGAGCATGGTATTTGGAAAGTAGAAGACAAGATGCTAACCGTTTGTGTAGATGGAATGAAAATGTATTACGTACAGCTATCGGATTCTGTAATAATGATGACAGACTCTTTAGGAAATCCTGCCGAAGGATTAGAGGCTAATTATCAGTTGAAAAAACAGAAACTTTTGGCTGCGAAAGATTTTAATGGTATGTATAGCATGGGCGATTTAAATAACCCTGATGCTTATGTACAGACTCTCGAGATTACCCCAATAGATGCTAACCGTGTTAGTGTAGAGATTACTAGTCAAGGCGCAGGAAAAGGGTGTTCTTTTAAAGCCGAGGGATCAATTGTAAACAATCAAATAGAGGTAGCATTGAATCAACAGCACCCTAAAATGCAATCTACAATGTTAATTCGTTATTCGAAAGAAAATACACTCTCTATTTACACTGCTCAAGCAGAAGATCGTTACGACTTAATGTATTTCTGTGGTGGTGGAGGTTCTCTGGCTGGAGACTATACTTTAGTAGAAGATTAAAAGAGATAATAAACTTTAAAAAGCTCAGTAAAGAATTCTTTGCTGAGCTTTTTTTATCTGTATAAATTATCAGTAGTGTTACTGGCGCTTCTGGTTAAATAACCAACTCATAAAAGAGGAATCATTAAAAGCGGGTGTCCAGCTTCCATGATTAACCCCAGGAAACTCAATGTAAGTAACATTAGCACCTTGCTTTTTTAAGGCTTTATAAGCAGCTCTTGAGCCCTCTACAGGTACAACATTATCTGCATCTCCGTGATATATACGGAAGTTAACACTCTTTGCAGCCCCCAATCTATTTGCATTAACCGTTCCACAGATAGGAATTGCAGCGGCAAATAACTCGGGATATCGAATAGCAAGATCGAAAGTAGCCATTCCTCCCATAGATAAGCCCATCACATAAATGCGATTGGTATCGACCTGAGGCATCTCCAGGAAAGTATCTAGTAACTCTTTTACAGCTTCGATGGTAGATGTTGGTTTGTTTAAAATAGGCATGCCATTTGGGCTGAAGGATTCAGGACGAGTATTATAAGCCCAATATTTGCCTTCAGGGCATTGTGGGGCAACAACAAAAGCAGGGAACTTTTCTCTATTAACTGGATTAAGCCACATTTGACCACCATGTATAAGCTGACTTTCATTGTCATTTCCACGCTCTCCTGCACCATGCAAAAAGAGTACTAATGGATATTTTTGCCCTAGCTCCTCTACTTCGGGACGTAGGAAACGGTAATTTAGGGTGTCGCCATTTGTGGCTTTAAAACTTGCTTTGTCAAACTCTATATATTGACCTTGACCATACGAATATGTAGATAGCAGTAATAATAGTATTGTATAAATTGTACTTCTCATGTTGTGAGTTTTTGAGTAATTAATTTAAACCTATTCGAATAAGATTAAGTATTCACTAAAATATAAATATACAGTAATTGACAGAACTACCCTAGTAGGAGGCTGCTTTTATGCTGTATTCAAAGAAAATAGTCATGTACAATAAAGAGAGTAAGTATAAATCTTATTAGTCTTTTATTATTTGTAGAAATTAATGTGATGATGTATATCAACAAGTTGAGTAACAGTATAAATAAAATTCCTTTTATACTCTATTAAATCTTTCTATCTTACCCCTACAAACTAACTAACACAATCTAATACAAGAAAGAATCATGAGAAAAACCATGCTTTTATTCATGCTGATATGTATTATCGGCACCACTCACGCACATCCAATTAAGGAGTTGATAGAGCGAGTTGCACCTGGCTCGTCCGACAAGTTTGAGTTGATAATTAAATCTCCGAAGTCTAAAACAGATTTCTTTGAGCTCAGTCAAAATGGAGAGAAAGTTGTTATTACGGCCAATAATAACATCAGTCTAGCAACTGGTTTCAACTGGTATGTAAAGTATTATGCACATCAGCACATAGCTTGGAATAACATGCAAATCACGTTGCCCGAGAATCTACCCGTAATCAGCAAAAAAGAGCGACACGAAACGCAGCAGACTTTACGCTACTATTTAAACTACTGTACTTTCTCTTATTCAATGGCTTTTTGGGATTGGCAGAGATGGCAAACAGAATTAGACTGGATGGCACTACACGGTATTAACCTATCTCTTTCTATTACAGGGGCAGAAGCTGTTTGGTTTAATCTGTTGGAAAAACTGGGTTATACAAGAGCAGAAATAGATCAATTTATCAGTGGACCTGGTTACATGGCATGGTGGCAAATGAATAACCTAGAAGGGTGGGGCGGACCAAACTCCGATGCTTGGTATGCACAACAAACCAAGTTGCAACAACAAATAATTGGACGTATGCACGAATTGGGTATTGAGCCTGTGCTGCCTGGTTATGCTGGTATGTTGCCACACATCAGTGGAGGGAAGCAGGGTGTAAATGTAACGGATCCTGGTTTGTGGTGTGGCTTTCCACGTCCAGCTTTCTTACAACCCACAGATAAGGACTTTGCTAAGATTGCCGATATGTATTATGAAGAGATGACTAAGCTATATGGCAAAGCAAACTACTACTCGATAGACCCTTTTCATGAGGGAGGAAGTGTAAAGGGAGTAGATTTAAAACTGGCAGGAGAGTCAATAATGAATGCCATGAAAAGAGCTAACAAAGAGGCAACATGGGTTATTCAAGCTTGGCAAGCAAATCCTCGTCCCATTATGATTGAATCTCTTAATAGGGGAGATCTGTTAATTCTAGATTTATACAGCGAGTCTAGACCAATGTGGGGTGCCGATTGGTCTGTATGGTACAGAGAAAAAGGTTATGGAAAACACGAATGGGTGTTTAATATGTTACTGAACTTTGGTGGCAGAACAGGAATGCATGGCAAAATGAGCCATCTAGTAGATACATATTACGATGCCAAAGGACACCACAGTGGTAAAACCATGAAAGGTGTAGGCACTACTATGGAGGCGATAGAAAACAATCCTGTTATGTTTGAACTGCTATACGAATTACCTTGGAGGAAAAGTAAGTTCGATGTGGATGAGTGGCTTAGAGGATATACAATAGCGCGTTTTGGTACATTTAATCAAGAGATATACCGTGCGTGGAATGTATTAAAGAACACAATATACAACTGTCCAGCCCACTCTACACAAGAGGGAACTACAGAGAGTATCTTTGCAGCTCTTCCTAGTCTAAAGATAGGAAACGTCTCTTGTTGTTCAACAGTTCACCCTTACTATAGTATAGATTCTATACAACTGGCTGCTGATAAGTTATTGTCCGTAGCCCATCAATTTAAAGAGCATCCCAACTATCAGTATGATGTAGTAGATGTAGTGAGGCAAACAGTAGCTAATAAAGGATATCTTGTCTATAAAGAGTTTGTCGATGCTTATAATGCAAAAGATATAGCGCTTGTAAAACAACACTCTAGTCATTTTTTGAATCTAATTTTAGCACAAGATAAATTGCTATCGGCAGAACCTACATTTATGTTAGGAACATGGACCAATCAAGCACGAAAAATTGGTCGGACAGTTGCAGAGAAAGATTTAAATGAGTGGAATGCACGTACCATTATCTCTGTTTGGGGAAATCGTGAAAGTGCTTTTATGCTCCATAACTATGCCTACAAAGAGTGGTCGGGAATGCTTAAAGATTTATACTATCCACGTTGGAGAGATTTTTTCACGAATGTTATTCTTGAATTAGAAACGGATGTGAAACAGCCCGAAATAGACTATTTTAAAATGGACGAATTGTGGACTCGTACGACCAATCCTTATCCATCTAAACCACAATCTGACGCAGTCGAAACAGCTATAGAAGTATTTAGCCACAACATAAAAAAATAGTAGAATACCCACTATCGAGGTTGCCATAAGCTATTACAATAAAAGGTCGGGGTTAGTAATGTATTTATTACTAACCCCGACCTTTTACTATTTTGTAGCAGCAAAAAGATTACTCAATTACAACCTCTGCAATTACAGGCGAGTGGTCTGAAACTAGTTTATTATTAAATGTCATAGGCAGCACTTCATATTTAGTAGCTTTAGTAGAAGGGCTCACAAATATGTAATCGATGTATTCACGTCTGTTTTCAGGGAGCCTATCAAAGTCGTGGAACGTCCAAGGAGTACCCGAAATCTCGTGGGCTATGTGTCTGGTATCTATTAGGTAGTGCTCTTTCTTAGGATCTATAACATTTTGAATAACATCCGACTCGGGATCTGCATTAAAATCGCCCGTTAAGATGATAGGTGCACCTTTAGCCAATTCAAAAGCTCTGTTTTGCAACAGATTTACACCCTCCCTACGAGCTTCAATACCTATATGGTCTAGATGTGTATTGATAAAGAAAACCTCTTTTAGAGTTGTTTTATCTTGTAGTCTTGCCCAACTAGCAATGCGTTCACAAGCACCATCCCAGCCTTTAGATCCGAAAACTTCTGGAGTTTCGCTCAGCATAAAGTTACCTTTATCCAGCACATTAAAACGATTTTTCTTAAAGAATATAGCACTGTACTCTCCTTTATCCACTCCATCCTCACGTCCTACACCTACGTAATCGTACTCTGTAAGTACAGCATTAAAATCGGCCAATTGATTTGCCAACACCTCCTGCGTACCAATTAAATCACAATTTTGCTCTTTAATCATTTTAAAAGCAGCCTCTTTACGCAGTTGCCAGTTATTTGTTCCATCTTCAGGATTATCGTATCTCACATTAAAGGTCATAACTTTAAGCACTAAATCCTCTGGCTTAGAGCAGCTAGATAGCAGAAAGGTTAAAACTAAGGTTACTAAGAACAGTACTCTATTTTTCATATTACGATTTTTAATATTTAAGTTGATTACTTATGTCGCTCCCTACAAAATTGGGAAAAAAGAGGCAGAGTAAGAAATAGTAACTCAGTTCATTTATGTTAAAAAGGTGTTTGCTGCCTGTTAACCTCGTGGAGAATAGTAGATAATGCAAACACCAATTAGAACAATTATTGTTCCTAAAATATCGTATCGGCTAGGCACATATTTATCGAATAGGAAGGCCCAAACAAGCGAAAGAACAATAAAAAAACCGCCATAAGTAGCATATACTTTGGCGAAATTTGACATCTGAAACGTGGCAACTACACCGTAAAGAATTAATATTGCACCTCCCAGCACACCATACCACACAGGTTTATCTTCACGAATAGATTGCCATATTAAATAGCCACCACCAATTTCGCATATACCTGCAAGAATAAATATAAAGATTGTTTTTAATAATAGCATATAAAACTGTTTTAAAGGGGTATAAACCCATTAGTAGCCCTTAAAAAGAGCTGTTAAATGTAACACGTCTATGGCAAATAGCCATATAAAAGATTAATACATTAAATACTTTTAAACTATTTATATTTAAAAAGAACTGGTAAAGGGTTATCCCTCTAAAGGCCACTTCTGATGAGTGTCAGCACCAAATAAAAAAGCACTGTCTATGTACTAGACAATGCTTTTACGTCATCACTAAATTTTAAAACAATATTATTGCTGATGTATTATGCAATCCACTCTTTCATATCGCTCTGAACGTCTGATATGCCACCAATTCCAAAATTATCTACCAATACATTAACAACGTTTGGAGATAAGAATGCTGGTAATGTAGGTCCAAGGTGAATGTTTTTAACTCCTAAACTAAGCAGTGCCAACAACACTATAACGGCTTTTTGTTCGTACCAAGCAATGTTGTAAACAATAGGTAAATCATTGATATTCTCTAGCCCAAAAACCTCTTGTAGCTTCATAGCAATTACTGCAAGCGAATAACTATCGTTACATTGTCCAGCATCTAGCACTCTAGGAATGCCATTTATATCGCCCAACTGTAGTTTGTTGTATCTGTACTTAGCACAACCAGCTGTTAGAATAACCGTATCGTTTGGTAACTCTTCTGCAAATTCAGTATAGTAGCTTCTGCCTTTTACTCTACCATCGCAACCAGCCATCACGACAAACTTCTTAATAGCACCATCTTTTACAGCTTCTACCACTTTATCTGCTAGTTGCAACACTTGATGATGTGCAAAACCTCCAACAATTGTACCCTCTTCAATAGCTTCTGGAGCAGGGCATCTCTTAGCAAGCTCAATGATTTCTGAGAAGTTTTTTTTACCATTTTCATCAGCCTTAATGTGTTTAAAGCCTGGAAAGCCAGTAGAGTTAGTTGTAAATACTCTATCTTTATATGTAGCACCCGATGTTGGAGGAACAATACAGTTTGTAGTAAATAGAATAGGACCATTAAATTTTTCAAACTCTTCACGCTGTTTCCACCATGCATTACCATAATTACCTACAAAGTGTTTGTACTGTTTGAATTTAGGATAGTAGTTTGCAGGAAGCATTTCACTGTGTGTATAAACATCTACGCCCGTACCCTCTGTTTGCTTCAATAGCTCTTCCATATCTTTAAGGTCGTGTCCAGAAATTAAGATTGCAGGATTGTTTTTCACACCAATATTAACAGTTGTAATTTCAGGGTTGCCGTAGTTTTCGGTATTTGCTTTATCAAGCAGTGCCATTGTTTTAACACCAAAAGCACCTGTTTCAAGGACAAGACCAATTAGCTCTTCTACCGATAACTCTTTCTTAGCAATACTACTCATCGCTTTCTGCATAAAGGCATCTATCTCCTCATCTTTATAACCTAGACGCGCTGCATGTTCTGCATAGGCAGCCATCCCTTTCAACCCATATATTGTAAGTTCGGACAATGAACGAACGTCCACATTCTTCTCTTGTAAAATACCAACAGCCGATGCTGTAACGTCATACTTATCTTCTGTGTTATGCCAATTTAGACAATCTAGCTTTGGTAAATCTATACCATTTACTATTGCAGCAGCTTTAAGCTCCTCTCTTAAAGAGAGTGCGGCTGTAATACGCTCTTTGATACTATGTTCATCAAAGTTTGCGTTTGTTATTGTGCAGAATAAAGCATCACGTACAAAATCGTTGTAAGTATTAAAGTTAAAGTCTGCTTTTTTAGCTCTTAATGCAGTTGTTAAGACCGAGATACCTTCAACTGTAAAGATTAAAAGGTCCATAGCATTTGAAGTGATAAAATCTTTGCCACAAACACCCTTAACTGTACAGCCTTCATTTTTAGCTGTTTCTTGACACTGGTAACAAAACATCTTTTCCATAGATTTATCTTTTAAATTCGTTGTTATTCTTTATTTGTACGGCAAAGCAACGACTTATAAAAGGAAATAATTGTCGCCTATGTGACAATGTTAAAAAAAAAGAGACTTTACAACATTGTTTTGGTTAGATTTGTATTCTATAGTAGATTAATTTTAGAACTTAAAGATATGAGTAACGATATATTACACCAACTAATGTTATGTCCGTTGTTTAAGAACATGACCGTGCAGGAGGTAAATCAGCTGCTTATGGGTAGTGGTTGCAAAATAGATACTTATAAGAAAAACGACATCGTTGCTCTTATAGGCTACCCTTGTAACTATTTATTAATAGTATTAAAAGGCTCGTTAGTTGCCCGAATGGTATCAGATTCAGGAAAGTTTGTCGATATTGAAAAACTAGGTATAGGCAATGTATTGGCACCTGCTATGCTTTTTGCCGAGGATAATGTATTTCCCGTCAATGTGCTTCCCGAAGAGAATGTTACACTATTTAGACTAAAGAAAGAGAAGTTTCTGGAATGGATGCAATCCAATAAAACACTATTATTTAACTTTATACAGCTTATATCTGATGTGAATAGATTTTTAAGTAAAAAAATAAACTTCTTAGCTTTAAAAACATTAAGAGGTAAAATAGCGGAATACTTACTGCATCTATCAGCAGAGAACGATGAGCAAACAGAGGTAACTATACCTTTTACAAGGCAAGAACTTGCCGATAAATTTGGGGTTAGTAGGCAGTCGCTAATTCGTTCTTTATCAGAACTTGAGACAGAAGGCTGCATCAAAATTGAGAATAGAAGAATTATATTAATAGATAAAGATTCGTTAAGCGCAGAAATTTGAGTTATTTGTAAAAAAAACAGACGTGAAAGTTGAATAGTTTGTGTAAAAGAGCTTATATTTGTTAATTATTAATTTAAAATAATGAATTATGGAAGCAACTAGGATTGATATTTTTATGGCAACTATGGCCGATAAAGTATCACCTCAACAAGCGCTGTTAATGCGCGAACGTTTAGAAAAGGCTGATGATAGCTCTTTTGGTTTAATTCAAAGTTTGCCATATAAAAGTCCAATATTTCTACTAGTTATTTCACTATTCTTCGGTGGACTGGCTGTAGATCGTTTCCTTCTTGGTGAAACAGGTCTTGCTGTACTTAAACTAATTACATGTGGTGGATTAGGTATTTGGACTTTAATCGACTGGTTCTTGATTATGGGCAGAACTAGAGACTATAATTTCGAACTATTCATGAAAAATGTTCGCTAAGTTAAAAGAAGATTTTAGATTAAGATATGCTATACTCCTTATATTAGGAGCTATAGGATATCTTTTTTTTTATTTCAGCCCTTCAAGTTCAGAAGACTTGCTGTTGTGTCCATTTAAAACTATAACAGGAATTCCTTGTCCTGCTTGTGGCTCAACTCGTGCCACTATCTTACTATTTAAGGGGGAGTTTGAAGCTGCTTTTTGGCTTAACCCTCTGGTCTATATAACACACTCTTTAGCTCTTGCTATTGGAATTTGGATGGTTAAAGACATCTTAACCCATAGAGAAACCTTTTTCCCCTTTTTAAGACGCAAATGGAGTTGGTATATACTGCTACCAATCTTGTTGCTACTAGCGTTTAATATGTGGTGGAACTATATAAAAGGACTTTAATTATTGCCTTACTTCTCTCTAAAAGCAGATAACAATAGACAACCTTTTCGTACCTTGTACTTGCGTTGATTAAGATATTAAGATATGTCTTCACTTATCCCTCGCCAGAAAAGGGTTAAGTTGCAAAGCACTAGTAAATGAAAAAGGGAGCATCCAAAACCTATTGGATACTCCCTTTTTTAGTTTAGTAGTAAACTACCTATTATTTTTTATTCTTAACGTAATGGTTTAACCATTGGTCTTGTTCCCAAAGAACATGTAGCACAGATTCTTTAGCAGCATACCCGTGACTCTCTTTTGGAAGAAGCACTAGTCGTGTAGGAGCTCCAAAACCTTTTAATGCATTAAAGTAACGCTCACTTTGCATGGTATGTGTACCTGTATTATTATCGTCGGCACCATGAATTAGCAATAAAGGAGTCTTCATTTGGTCTGCGTGCATAAATGGCGACATCGCATTATATACATTTGCAGCCTCCCAGTAATTACGTTGTTCTGCTTGGAAGCCGAATGGTGTTAACGTACGGTTATATGCTCCACTTCTTGCAATACCTGCAGCAAATAGATTACTATGGGTTAATAAGTTGGCAGTCATGAAGGCACCATACGAGTGTCCACCCACTGCAACACGATTTCTATCTATATAGCCTAGTGCATCAACAGCATCAATAGCAGCCTCTGCATTTGCCACAAGTTGCTCTATGAATGTATCGTTAGGTTCTTCGTTACCTTCACCTACAATAGGGAATGCAGCGTCGTCTAAGATAGCATAACCTTGTGTTACCCAGTAGATAGGCGATCCGTAGAATGGGTAGATAAAATCGTTTGGATTCGTAGCCGATTGACTAGCACTATTTTTATCTTTATACTCTGTAGGGTATGCCCACATTACCATAGGTAACTTCTCTTTTTTAGTTCTGTCGTAACCAGCAGGTAAATAAAGCGTACCACTTAATTCAACACCATCTTTACGTTTGTATTTAATCACCTCTTTATATACACCCTCCATTGCTTTGAAAGGATTTTCAAAACTGGTTAGAGCTGTCTCTTTACCTTTTTTATTAATTAAGAAGTAATTAGGATATTCTGTAGCCGATTGTAGTCGAACAATAAGTTCTCCTTTTTTAGCATTCACAATATCTACAATTTCTAGCTTCTTGTCGGTATATTTAGATGTAAATAGAGGTTTTGTTTTCTGAGTCTTCAAGTTGTATTCACGTACAAATGGGAACTGTCCTTTAGGCGAATGTCCTTCACCAACAAGGAATAAATTACTACCCTCCATACGCAATACATTTCTACCATTTTTATCTTTTTGAGTATCAAAAGATCCTGGGTCATTATAAATATCCTGCATATCACGGTCAAACAACACCTTTGCTTTTTGGTTACTTACAGAAGGGTTAACTAAATACGTTTTCATATTTCTAGTATCCCACCACTGGTCGTAAACCAATGCAGTAGTTGCATTACCCCAAGTAATACCTGCAAAACGGTTAGTTACCTTTGTTATTAAACTAGGTTCAATATTAAAAGGAGCCTGTTGCTGATATACGGCATCTCTATATTCAACTTTATTAGCAGGGTCGCCACCATCCAAAGCTTCTGCCCACCATAAAGTAGCAGGTTCGTCGGCACGCCAGTTTATGTATCTTTTTCCCGTATAGGTTGACATAAAGCCAGGGGGTAAACTCTCTACCAATGGTTTTTTATGAATTGCTTTAACCAATTCTCCTCCTGCTGTGTACACATCAGTCTCATTTGGAAAGCTTGTATAGCGTACAGCGTACGAGAATGGGCGTTGAATAGTGTTAACTAGCACATACTCTCCACTTGGCGAAACACTTAAATCGGAATACATATCAGCACCTTTCCAGAATGATAAAGTACCGTCTAGCGTTATTTTATATATTTCTGATGTAATGAGGTTTTCAAAATTAGCTTCGTCAACAGGGTTTTGAAGCAAATCTTGATGCGTCATGTTTTGAGATTTCACTCCTACGGTGCTATTAGAAACTACAGGTCCAGTAGGTAGGGCAGACTTCGTATCTATTAACGCTTGTCTATTTTGAGGCAGCGTAAGCACTAGTAGCGATTTGCTATCTTGCATCCATGTAAAAGGACGTCCCAAATTGGCATTTAAATTAGAACCTGTAAGCTGTTTTGCAGTTCCTGCTTTAAAGTCGGCTACCCAAAGCTCTACTCCATTTTTGCTCGTATTGGTAAAGGCTAGCTTAGATTGGTCTGGCGACCATGTGAAGTTTGCGATTTGAGCGTTTTGTGGCAATCCGTCTAGCTGAATCTCTGCTTTATCTTTTAACGACTTAAAAGTAAGGTTGTTGTAGTATCGAACCGTACTGCTGATGTTTGTATTAGGATCAATACGGAGTCCTCCTAGTCGCATCTCTTCTTTAGAGAGGTCTGCTAATGTTTTGTAGGTATTTGTATAACAAAATACCATTACAGAGTTGTCTCCATTAATAGTTAATAGTGGAGCTCTTTTAAAATCTGCCAGCTCTAAAATCTCTTTTGGAGGCTTCTGATAGGTCAGATTCTCTTGTGCTGCGGCAGGGAAGGTCATTCCACATGCAGCGATTACGGCTAATGTTGTCTTTTTCATATCGTCTTGATTAGAGTGATTCATGTCAAAATGTACTTTAAACTACCATCTACAGTAGAAGGTATCCAGTAATAAAGCAAATATAACTACATTTTGTTCATTTAATACTAGTTTCTATAGGCTATGTAACATAATATCAATTTTTTTCAAAAAATTAAGGTCGGAACAT
>JASLCG010000019.1 GCA_030151885.1 Bacteroides sp. | reverse complement strand
ATATAGTATGGATGATTAACCCTGCTAATAATGCTGTAGCAGTAGGAGAGGCAGAAATAACATTGGTTTACGATCAAGGTGATTTAATTGATAAAGAAATTGAAGGTCGTATTGTAGATTTAAAAGAGACTAAGGTTAGCTCTGCATTTATGAAGAAATTTGCTAATCAGTATAATACAATAAATGAATTTGTTTCTAAGAAAATTGGTCATTTTAAATCGACAATTACAACTAGAGATGCATATTTCGGCCCATCTTCTTTTGTAGATTTAATCCATAGCCTTCAGTTAAGCATTACAGATGCAGATGTTTCTTTTGTTGCTCCACTCTCTTTTGATGCTTCAATAAACCAAGGAGATATTTTTGTTAGTGACATGTTTAATCTGTATAAATACGAAAACATGTTATACGTAATGAAGCTATCGGGAAAAGAGATTAAAAACTTCCTTGAGATGTCTTATGGTCAGTGGGTAAATCAAATGACATCAAGTAGCGATCATCTACTACTCTTAAAAGAAAAAAGAGAAGGTGATGACGAAAGAAGTGTTTTTCAATACTTTACATATAACTTTGACTCTGCAGCAGGTATTAAATATGAAGTAGATGTAACTAAGCCTAAAGGAGAAAAAATACGAATTTTAAGTATGGCAGATGGTAAACCATTTGACCTAAATAAAATATACAAAGTGGCACTAAATTCTTACCGTGGAAATGGAGGAGGAGAGTTACTTACTAAAGGAGCAGGAATACCACATACAGAATTGAAAAATAGGATAGTCTATGCTTCGGATAAGGATCTAAGATTCTACCTAATGAAAGAAATTGAAAAGCAAAAAGTACTAGATCCAAAACCTTTGAATCAGTGGAAGTTTGTTCCTGAAACATGGGCCAAACCAGCTGCTGTAAAAGACTATGAATTATTATTTGGTGCAGCAAAATAAAACTTATTATTTATGGATGCAACAGAGAAAAAAAATAGGTATGAGCTACTTATAAAACAAGCTAAAGCACTTGTAGAGAATGAATCTAATCTCATTGCCAATTTTGCAAATGTAGCAGCTGTTATACATCAGGAGTTTAAACATCACTGGGTTGGCTTTTATTTAGTAGATGCTGCCAAAAGAGAAGAATTAGTTTTAGGACCTTTTCAAGGACCAATAGCATGCACTAGAATTAAAAAAGGAAAAGGTGTTTGTGGAACAGCATGGGCTACTAGGGAGACGCAAGTTGTTGCTAATGTACATGAGTTTCCTGGTCATATAGCTTGTAGCTCTTTATCGAACTCTGAAATTGTAGTACCAATTTTTGATAAATATAATGAGGTTGTAGCTGTGCTAGATATTGATAGTGTCTATTTTAGTGCTTTTGATGATTTGGATAAAATATATTTAGAAAAAATGATGTTATTATTCAATAACTGATTTCTTCTGAAAATTATATAAAAAAGACGTGCTAACTATATAGCACGTCTTTTTTTGTGTAATAGAGCATATATATAAGTTTTTGCTAAAAAGAAGTAGTTATGCCCTTTAGAGTGTAATTAATCTCCTCTATAGTTCATATTCTAAACTTTAAACCTGATATTAGCAAATTCCGTTTTTGTGAAAATAATTGAACGATGAAATCTCGTAGAATCGCAAACTTATTTCAATTGAATAAATATTAAACTAAATGAATAACTTAACTACTAAAATCAAAGACAGAATTAAATTTAAAACCACTTTTACTAAATCAGTAGCTTTACCAGGATTACTTGTAATCTTATTGATATCTATTTATTGTGGTGCATTTCCAAAGCAGGCAAACGAAACACTTCAGAGTATTAAATCTTATTTGTTTACCAATCTTAGTTGGACGTATGTTTTAATTGTAACCCTATTTATCCTCTTCTTAATAGTTATTGCTTTGAGTAAATTAGGAAATATTAAGTTGGGAGCTGATGACTCTAAACCTAAGTATTCTTTTTTTTCTTGGATAGCAATGTTATTTGCTGCAGGAATGGGAATCGGATTAATGTATTTTGGGGTAGCCGAAACAATATCTCACTATGCTAACCCTGCTATTGAAGATACGGTACAGCGTGCTAAAGAGGCACAACTATCAACATTTTTTCATTGGGGGATACATGCTTGGGGAATATATGCTGTTGTAGGTCTAATTTTAGCATACTTTGCTTATAGATATAAACTACCTCTAGCTATTAGAAGTGGATTATACCCCATATTAAAAGATAAAATATATGGGCCAATTGGTAATATCGTAGATACTTTTGCTCTTTGTAGTACATTTTTTGGTATTGCTACGACACTAGGATTTGGAGTTGTACAACTAAATGCGGGTTTACAAACTATAGGCGTTGTTAATGATACTAGCTTTCTTTTTCAAGTAATCATTGTAGTTGTTGTAATGATGGTAGCAGTAACATCTACTTTAACAGGATTAGATAAGGGTGTTAAAAAATTAAGTGAATTGAATTTAACTTTGGCTGTAATTATGATGTTGTTTATCCTAATTACTGGGCCAACAATCTACTTATTAAGCACCTTTAGCGAAGGTATAGGTTACTATATTAGTAACTTGGCAAACTTAACTTTTAATACGTATGCTTTTGAGGAGGAAGGACAGCAATGGTTCTCTAGTTGGACTATAATGTATTGGGCTTGGTGGATATCTTGGTCTCCTTTTGTAGGGCTATTTATAGCAAGAATATCAAAAGGACGTACTATTAGAGAGTTTATAGTAGCAGTTTTACTAGTTCCGTCTTTATTTAATTTTTTATGGATGACGGTGTTTGGTAATAGTACTGTATGGCTTGATCAGAATGTAGCTAATGGAGCTCTTAGCCAATTAGTAGATGCTCCTGAAACGTTACTATTTAAGTTCTTTGAATACTTTCCTTTAACAGGCTTATTAAATATTCTGGCGATATTAATTATAACAGTCTTTTTTGTAACTTCTGCAGACTCGGGAATCTTAGTTATGAATAGTATTGCATCTGGATCGAAATCTAAAATTCCTAAATGGCAAAATATATTTTGGGGTGTCTTGTTAATTGTTTTAACATTGAGTTTATTGAGATCTGGTAATGGATTAGAGTCGTTACAAACACTAACATTAATATCGGCTTTACCTTTTGGACTAATCCTACTTGTTCTATGTTTTTGTTTATGGAAAGCTCTACATATTGACCAATTATTTCATAATGCAAAGTTACCATACGGAAGTATAGCATGGGATGGGCATTTATGGAGAGATCGATTGGGAAGAATTGTCTCTTTCTCGAGAAAAAGAGATATAAAATCTTTCTTAGCAAGTACGGTAAAACCTGCTTTTGAAGAGATTAAAGCTGAGCTAGAAAAAAATGAAATTGAGGCAACAATTGTTGAGGGCCGTGTTACAAAATTATCAGTAGAACTACTGATAAAACATGACAAAATTAGAAATTTTAGATATGGTGTTGTAGCAGAATCTCAAGCTATTTCGGAGTTTATTAATACAGAAGATAATACTCCAAATGCGGAGTCGGATAGACAATATGTGCCTGTAACTTATTTTAATGATGGTAGAAAAGGTAATAATATTCAATACATGACTCAGAATGAAGTTATTGCCGATATTTTGAGAGAATACGAGCGATTTATAAGCTTAATATCCGATGACAAAAATGAGTTGTTAGTAAGAGATAACTAGTATTATTATACTTAAAAAAAGTAGCGTATTAATGATTACGCTACTTTTTTTTTAATCCTTTTAAGGTATCGATTATTCAATATTGCCAATTTATATCACTATTGTTAGGTAATTATGCCTTTAGTTATATATTTGGTTTTAGTTAATGTATATCAAATGCTAAAAAAACTTTACTTTTGTAATTAGTAATTAGAAAAGTATATTTGTGAGCAAACAGCGTAGACATTTACTAGGAGGCATGTTTCTTACCCTATTTATAGGGTATCTTATGTGTATTTCCATTTTTATGCATATCCATTATGTAAATGGAGTGGCTGTTGTTCATACCCATCCTATGTGCCACAATCATGGGCACTCACACAGTCAAGCTGATTATTTTGCATTAGGAGAGTACACAACTTTTAGTTCTATCTTAAATGAGGTTAATGTATTATCTCCTACCTTGTACGAGGTGGAGTTTCTATATTCTACTGTATTTAATCAGTTTGTAAAAACACTGTATATCTTAAATATTTCTTTAAGAGCCCCTCCTGTTTCATTAGTATAATTTTATATTTTTTCCCTATCTCTTTTGATACCGAATAGAGGTAAGGGAGGTTTTTACACTCTATTTTACAAATTAGTTACTAATGAAACAGTATATATTATTACTATTGTTAGCCCTAGTTATGACTCCTTCTAGCGCTAATGCAAACTCAAAAGATTCTGACTCAAGCTTATCTATAGTAGGAAAAATCGTAGAAAAAAATACTAAAGAGCCTATCCCATTTGCAACTATTCAATTGGTAGGTCAAGCTAAAGGAGAGGTTGTCGATCCTGAAGGAAACTATAGTTTTAAAAACTTAAAGGTTGGAACATATAAGCTTAGAGTACAGGCTCTGGGTTATAAAACAGTGAATAAAGAGGTTGCTGTAAAAAAAGACCAAGTGGTGGTTGAAGATTTCACACTTACTGAGGATGCACTTCTGATTGATGAGGTTGTAGTTTCTGCAAACCGAAATGAAGTGAGTAGAAAAAATGCTCCAGTTGTGGTCAATGTAATGAATACAAAACTATTTGAAACAGTAAACTCTACCGATTTAGCTAAATCGTTAAGCTACCAATCAGGGTTGCGAGTAGAAAATAACTGTCAGAACTGTGGTTTTCCTCAAGTGCGTATTAATGGTTTAGAAGGTCCATATTCTCAAATTCTTATTAATAGTCGTCCTGTAATTAGTGCATTATCTGGGGTATATGGCTTAGAGCAAATACCTGTAAATATGATTGAGCGTGTTGAAGTAGTACGAGGAGGTGGTTCTGCTTTATTTGGTGCAAATGCAGTTGGTGGCACTATTAATATTATAACAAAAGATCCTGTAAATAACTCTTTCCAAGTTTCGAGTACTATATCTGCACTGAATGGAAAGTCATGGGAGCAGTTTTTTGGTGCAAATGCTTCATTGGTAAGTCCAGATAATAGTTATGGTATAGCACTTTACCAATCTTATAGAAATAGAAATCCGTATGATGCTGATGGAGATGGGTTTTCTGAATTAGGAAAGTTAAATATGAACTCTTTTGGGGTTCGTGGTTATTATCGTCCCAATGTTTTAGGCAGGTTGTCTGTAGAGTTTCATACTACAAATGAATTTAGAAGGGGTGGAAATAAATTTTCTTTGCAACCCCATGAATCGGATATTACAGAGCAAACCAAACATATTATAAACTCAGGAGGATTATCATATGATCAGTATTGGAATGACTATAAAAATAAAATATCTGTTTATGGATCTATTCAACATACAGATAGAAAAAGTTATTATGGAGCGAAGCAGGATGAAAATGCTTATGGAAAAACCGATGACTTAACTTGGGTTGTAGGTGCTATCTTTGTTGCTAACATGGAAAAAATGTTATTTGGCAAAAGTACTTTAACAGCAGGTACTGAGTATCAGAATAACAAGTTACACGATATTATGTTAGGGTATAATCGTGATTTAAATCAGAAAGTATATATTGGTGGTGCTTTTCTTCAAAATGAGTGGGAGTGGAATTATTTTAACCTGCTAGTTGGTGGTAGATTAGATAAGCACAATATTATTAAGCATGCTATATTTAGCCCACGTGTGAATTTATTATATAAGCCGACAGATAACTTACAGGCTAGAGCAACTTTTTCAACAGGATTTAGAGCTCCACAGGCTTATGATGAAGATCTTCATGTTGCTGCAGTAGGGGGAGAAGGAATACAAATTCACTTAGCTGATAATTTAAGAGAAGAAAAATCTACTAGTTATAGTACTTCTATAGATTGGAATACCAATATAGGGCATTGGCAAGCTAACTTACTTTTAGAAGGTTTCTATACTGAATTAAGGCATGTCTTTGTCTTAGAAGATATGAAAGAAGAGCAGGGTATTATATATAAAGAAAGAAGAAATGGGAATAAAGCTCGTGTGTACGGCTTGAATTTTGATGGAAAGCTAGCTCATGGTAGAGATGTGCAACTTCAGGTGGGTTTTACAGCACAAAAAAGTAGGTACTCTAATGCAGAAGTTTGGACTAAAACTGATGAGGGCATTAAATTAACAACAAAGAAAATGTTACGTACCCCAGACTATTATGGCTATTTTACTCTAACAAATAGATTATATAAAGAATTAGAATGGTCTATATCTGGAATTTATACTGGAAAAATGGATGTTCCACATATGGCAGGATACATTGATGAACCACGGATGGAAAGAGCCCCAAACTTTTTTGAATTGGGCTCAAAACTTAGTTATACATTTGATTTAAAGAAGAATCTTAAACTTCAAATTAATGGTGGTGTTCAAAATATATTTAATGCTTTCCAGAGTGATTTAGATAAAGGTGTAGAGCGAGATTCAAATTATTTTTACGGTCCTACACAACCAAGGACTTACTTTGTAGGTTTCAAACTTTCAAACCTATAAGGTTTTATAAAGGTGGCACCTACAATATACTATAATAAAAGGCTGATCTTAATATTAAGATCAGCCTTTTATTATCATCTTTTTTACCTATAGAATAATATCCTTTATCATACTGTGACAAAGATATAGTATCTATACGATATATACTTTGATGTATATCAAAAAAGGTGTTGTACTATTTATAGTACTCCAGACCTTACTCTACTTAATGTCTCTGGTGTCATATTTATATATGATGCGATATAATTAAGAGGAGCTCTTTTTATAATTTCAGGATGCTCGTCTAGTAAGGCATAATATCTCTCTTTAGCAGTGTTAAACCTCCATGTATATGCTTTTTTCTGTGAAACAACCAGTGAATGTTCTATAATCTTTCTATATAGAGTGTTTAGTCCCCAGTCGGTTTTAATTGCTTCAAGTAATTTATTATAGGGAAGCTTAAATACAACAGTTGGCTCAAGAGTTTCTGCTATTAAGTAGTTTTCCTCTTTTCTAAGCATACTTTCAATAAACATAAATACGCATCCCTCGTAAGAGAAGTGTTCTGTAATCTCCTTTTCTTTTTTAAAGTAGAATTGGCGAACCATCCCTTCACCTACAAGGTAAATGTCATTAATAAAACCCCCTTCTTTGCATATAATTTCACCTTTTTTATATTCTACAGGTACTAGTAGTTTTTCTAATGTAAGTTTGGTACTCTCGTCCATATCTGGAAATCTAGAGTTTGCCAACATTTGTATTGTATTTTTAAGTAATAATGAATGCATTTTTAAAGTTTGATTAATTGGATGTATAATATATTTAGATTCTATTAATTTGTTTAACTCCCTTCACTCCTTGCAACTTTTTTATTAAGCTATTAAGTTTACTGGTATCTCCAATCATAATTGTTAGATTACCAGAAAATAGTCCGTCATGAGAATCAATTCCTACAGACCTAAGTGATATTTGGGGCTCTTTAGATATAATAGATGTTATATTTGTAATGATTCCTATATCATCATGTCCTACAACCCGAAGAGTAATAGGGTATTGTGTTCCTTCAGATTTTCCTGCCCATTTAGCTTTTATAATTCTATAGCCAAATCTTTCTCTCATTTGGTTTGCATTAGGACAGTCTATTCTATGTACTTTTATGCCCCCAGATACAGTAACAAATCCAAAAACAGAGTCTCCATAGATAGGATTACAACATTTAGATAAAGAGAATTTTATACCCTTTAAGTCTTGATCTATTATTAGTACATCTTCCTTGGGGTTTTGTTCATCTTTACTGTATTTAATATCAAAATGCTCAGCACTTCTATAGTTAACCTCTTCATTTGGGTTATCTTGCTTATGCAGTAATTCTGTATATTTTTCAAGAACGCTATTGACATCAAGACTTCCACTAGCTATATCTTGAAAGAATTTAGTGTTGTCCTTATATCCGTGCTTAGAGATAACTTTCATCATGATTGATTCATCATAATCCAGTTTTCTATTCTTGAACTTTCGTTGTAGTGTTTCGTGAGCAAACTCTTGTTGACGAAACTGCTCTTCTTTTAGGGTCTTTCTAATTCTAGACCTAGCTTTTGACGAGGTTACTATACCCAGCCAATCCTGTTTAGGCTTTTGAGTATTTGATGTTAGAATTTCAACCTGGTCACCACTATTTAACTTATATCTAATAGGTACATTTTTTCCATTAACCTTTGCACCAACACATTGAGATCCTAGTTTTGTATGGATGTTAAAAGCAAAGTCTAGTACTGTAGCTCCTTTGCCTAATTTATGAAGATCTCCTTTTGGAGTAAAGACGAATACCTCATCTTCGTAAAGGTCCATTTTAAACTGGTCCATTACCTTCATATCACTTTCAGAATCAGAATTTTCTAATGCTTCTCGAACAGATGTTAGCCACTCATCCAATCCAGACTCACCTTTTACTCCTTTATATCTCCAGTGAGCGGCAAGTCCTCTTTCTGCTACATCGTCCATTCTTTGCGTTCTAATCTGTACTTCTACCCATTTACCTTCGGGTCCCATAACAGTAATGTGTAAAGACTCATACCCATTACTTTTGGGTATAGATAACCAGTCCCTTAGTCTTTTAGGGTTTGGCTGATACATATCTGTTATAATAGAGTAAACTTGCCAGCACTCCTGTTTCTCTCTTTCGTACTTGGAGTCAAGAATTATTCGAATAGCAAAAAGGTCATATATTTTTTCGAAGGGAGTATTCTGTTTTTTCATTTTATTCCAGATAGAATGAATTGTTTTTGTTCTCCCTTTTACTTCAAACTTAAGACCCGATTTTTCAAGTTCTCTTTTTATAGGCTTAATAAAGTTGGCGATGTATTTTTCTCTTGAAGCTTTCGTTTCATTAAGCCTTTCTTTGATATAATAATAAGTTTCCTTCTCTCTATATTTTAAAGAGAGGTCTTCTAGTTCAGACTTTAGTTTGTAAAGCCCTAGTTTATGTGCCAAAGGCGCATAGAGATAGGCAGCTTCCGTAGCAACCTGTAAACGTTCTTCTTTATGTTGTGTGTCTCTTATTTCTCTCATTATGTTTACACGATCTGCAATCATAATAAGAATAACACGCATATCTTCTGCAAAAGATAATAATAGACTTCTAAAATTCTCTGATTCTACGATGGGGCTTTTTCTATATAATTCGTTTGTCTTTAATAGACCATGAATTATTTTAGCCACATCTTCCCCGAACTCTTTTTTTACTTGCTCTAAAGAAACTACTTGTTGTTTAACAACTTCATGTAAAATAATTCCAATTAAACAAGAGCCTTTGATACCTACTTCTTTAGATACAATAAGAGCTGTTTTAAGTGCATGGATGCTAGGGTGGATATCAAAAGAATTTCTTTTTAGAGTATTATCTTCAGCTGTTTTAAATAAATAGTCTTTTAATTTCAAGACCATTGCTTCTGACATGCTGTCACCTGCCGAGCGTATAACTTTGGTATACAACTTCTGAAGGCTGTTTTTTTCGTCTTCTGATAATATTATACGTTGTTCCATGTCTTTATTTACTTTTTGGTACAAGTCATCGGTAAAAGTAACCTTTTTTGTTGTCTATACCTCATGTTTTATTTTATTTTTTGTACATTTGATAGATAAGTAATAATAAAAAAGATAGTCTGATGATTACCACCACTGATAAAAAACAACTGTTAGAAAAGGGCATCTCTGAGGCTCATGTTCAGCTTCAATTAGAGCGTTTTAAGGAGGGTTTTCCTTACCTGAAATTAAGTTCTGCAGCATCTGTAGATTGCGGAATTTTAAAGTTAGATAATCAAGAGGTAGATGAAGCAGTAGGATGCTGGAAGTCTTACTTAACTGAGAATCATAAAGTGTTGAAGTTTGTTCCAGCTTCTGGTGCAGCTAGTAGAATGTTTAAAAATCTTTTTAGCTTTATTGATGCTGACTATGATGAACCTACATCAGATTTTGAAAAAGAGTTTTTTAGCAAGTTAGATAAGTTTGCTTTTTATAAAGCTCTAGAAGAAAAGTCTAAAGAGTTGCTTAATAAGAGTTTGAAAGAACTTTTGTCAGATAAAAAGTATAAACAAATAGTCAAGTTGCTTTTATTAGAAGAGGGGTTGAACTACGGTCAATTGCCTAAGGGAGTGCTATTATTCCATAGATACGAAGATATATCTAGAACAGCTGTCGAAGAGCACTTGGTAGAAGGGGCTAAATATGCTGCTGGGAATGATGGTCAAGTCAATATTCACTTTACTGTATCTGAAGAGCATATAGAACTCTTTAAGGTATTGATAAATGAGGTTAAACCCATTTACGAAGCTAAGTTTAATGTGAAATACGAAGTCTCTTTTTCGGTTCAAAAGCCAAGTACAGATACTATAGCTGTTGACTTAGAAAATAAGCCTTTCCGTGAAAATGGTAAAATACTGTTTAGACCAGGTGGTCATGGTGCGTTGATAGAGAATTTAAATGACCTGAAATATGATGTCATTTTTATAAAGAATATAGATAATGTTGTACCAGATCATTTAAAAGGTGAAACAGTAACTTACAAGCAAGTATTAGCAGGTGTGTTGGTTAGCCTTCAAAAGCAAATATTTAAATATTTAGAAAAACTAAATTCTGGACAATATACACATGACGAAGTATTGGAAATATTACAATTTGTTCAGAAGAAGTTATTTTGTAAAAATCCAGAAACGAAGATACTAGAGGATTCAGAATTGGCTATTTATCTTATAAATAAACTAAACAGACCTATTAGAGTGTGTGGTATGGTTAAGAATATAGGAGAACCCGGTGGTGGTCCTTTCTTAGCATACAACTCAGATGGTACAATCTCTTGTCAGATATTAGAGAGTTCTCAAATTGATAAATCAAATAGCAGTTATTCTAAGATGTTTGAAGAAGGCACACATTTTAATCCTGTTGATTTAGTGTGTGGTGTATATAATTACAAGGGAGAGAAATTTGATTTATCAGAATATGTTGATTCAAATACAGGTTTTATATCAGAAAAATCTAAATCAGGAAAAGATTTAAAAGCATTAGAATTACCAGGTTTATGGAATGGTGCTATGAGTGATTGGAATACTGTTTTTGTAGAGGTACCTTTAGTTACTTTTAATCCTGTAAAAACAGTAAATGATTTGTTGAGGCCCGAGCATCAACCTTGATCGTGATGATAGATAATATTAAAATGCTGTATTTCTTGAAATTACAGCATTTTTTTATTTTAATATAAATCAAGTAATACATATGCAATAAGAGCTGTAATCTAAATAGTAATATAATGTGCTATATTTAATATTTTAGTTACAAAATGTGAAATTAAATATTTCTTAATGACTATTTCACAGGTATTGAATATAAAAAATGTATTATGTTGTTATAAACCTTAGTTGTAGTCTAATAGTTTATCTAAATAAACTATATTGTACTATTGTTTTATATATTGAATTATACGGTTGAATATTAAAAATGAGCCTATTGACAAATATCAAGAAGCGTAAGGAAGATTTAACTTTTTTAATATTTGTAAGTAGTGAGTTTGATATTAAAGAGCATATTGTTTATATATTTGTATATGGCTTTTAATTAAAATAAGAGCCCAAAAAAATAATAGCTTTGAAAAAGTAAAAGCATATTATCATAAACCATAATTATAGAGTTTAGTTATGTCGCAATTAGTAGGAAATATATCACAGGTAATCGGACCTGTAGTGGATGTGTACTTTAAGTTGGAAAGTACAGACCAATCATTGCCAAGTATTCATGAGGCACTGCTTGTAAAACGTCCAAACAATCAAGATTTGATTGTTGAAGTTCAACAACACATTGGAGAAAACACTGTGCGTACTGTTGCAATGGACAGTACAGATGGTTTGCAAAGAGGTTTGAAAGTAGAATGTACAGGAAAACCAATAACTATGCCTGCTGGGGCGCAAATCAAAGGACGACTAATGAATGTTGTTGGTGATACAATTGATGGACTAGAACCACTAGACTCTGAAGGTGCTTACCCTATACATCGAGAACCTCCTAAATTTGATGAATTAACAACTGTTCAAGAAGTCTTGTTTACAGGGATTAAAGTGATAGACTTACTAGCTCCTTATTCAAAAGGTGGAAAAGTTGGTCTGTTTGGTGGTGCAGGTGTTGGAAAGACAGTTTTAATTATGGAGTTAATCAACAACATTGCGAAACGTCATAACGGTTTCTCTGTTTTTGCGGGTGTAGGAGAGCGTACTCGTGAAGGAAATGACCTATTGCGAGAGATGATTGAATCTGGTGTAATACGTTATGGAGAAGAGTTTAAGAAAAGTATGCAGGAAGGACATTGGGACCTTTCTAAGGTTGATTATGATGAGGTTGCCAAATCACAAGCAACTTTAGTCTTTGGGCAGATGAATGAGCCTCCTGGTGCACGTTCATCGGTAGCTTTATCAGGATTAACTGTTGCAGAGTCGTTTCGTGATGAGGCTGCTCAGTCTGGCGCTAAAGATATTTTATTTTTTATAGATAATATATTCCGATTTACACAGGCTGGTTCAGAAGTATCAGCTTTATTAGGACGTATGCCTTCTGCTGTAGGATATCAGCCAACCTTAGCATCGGAGATGGGAGCAATGCAAGAGCGTATTACATCTACTAAAAATGGATCTATTACTTCAGTTCAGGCTGTTTATGTACCTGCTGATGACTTAACAGACCCTGCTCCAGCCACAACTTTCTCTCACTTAGATGCAACTACCGTATTAAGTAGAAAAATTACAGAGCTTGGTATTTATCCTGCGGTTGACCCATTGGAGTCTACTTCTAGAATTCTTGATCCACACATTGTGGGTAAAGATCATTATAATACAGCCCAAAAGGTAAAACAAGTATTACAGCGTAATAAAGAATTGCAAGATATTATCTCTATTTTAGGTATGGATGAATTGTCTGATGAAGACAGACTAACAGTTAATAGAGCAAGAAAAGTACAAAGATTTTTATCTCAACCATTTGCCGTAGCTGAACAGTTTACAGGCATTACAGGAGAAATGGTTAATATAGAAGATACAATCCGAGGATTTAATATGATTCTTGAAGGAGAAGTTGATAATATTCCAGAATCGGCTTTCCTAAATGTAGGAACAATAGAACAAGCTATAGAGAAAGGTAAGAAGCTTATGGCCGATGCTAATAACAATAAAGCATAAATATGATGACATTGAATATGGTATCTCCCGAAAAAGAGCTGTTTAGTGGTGAAGTAAAAGAAATTACTGTGCCAGGAACTAAAGGTGAGTTTACAATATTAACTAATCATGCTCCTATAGTATCATCGTTAACTAAAGGAGAAGTTAGATATGTTACTGTTGAAGGTTCTGCACATACACTAGATATTAGTGAAGGCTTTATTGAAGCGAGTGATAATATAGTTACAGTTTGTATATCTTAAAGCTATGAGAAAATTACTGATTATAGTTTTATTTTTATTTACTATGCTAGTAGCTATTGGAGGTGTTTCCTTAAAAACGCTTATGGATATTGATGTTCCTACAAAAGCTTTTTTAAGTATTCCTCTATTTTTGACTCTATTTCAGTTAACAGTGGTGTTAGTAGCTCCTGTGTTTTTTAAAAAGAAACAAGATAAAGCTGTAGCATTTATGGGGGGAGTAAAAGTAGCTAAAATATTACTCTCAATCGCTTTTATATTAGCATGGTATTGGTTAGCAGGAATGGGAACAACCTTTTTGATGAGCTTTTTAGTATACTATATTATGTTTATCATTTATGATAGTTGGATGTTTATGCGTCTTAATAGAGCGTATAACAATAAAACTAATTAAGTATGAAAATTAATCACAATTTATCTCGCTTAAAGCTAGTAGCTGTATTATTGGTGACAATATTAACTTTTAATATATCATCAGTAAAGGCGAGTAATAATGAAAGTCAGGAAGAGCCTATTGATGTCCACGAGATTGTTATGGGGCATATGAATGATGCTTATGAATGGCATATAATTACATTAGGAGATACCGAAATATCTCTTCCTTTACCAGTAATTGTTTATAGTAGTGATAAAGGGTGGAATGTTTTCTTATCTAACAAACTATATAAAGACCCTGGAGAATATAAAGGCTTTACAATAGCACCAAAGGGCTCTGAATACGAAGGTAAGTTGGTAGAAAATATAGACAATGAATGGGTTAGGCCTATGTTAGATTTGTCATTAACAAAAATAGCTTTAGGTTTAATAATAAATAGTACCATCTTTGTTGCACTTATTCTTGGAGTAGCTAGGTGGTATAAAAGAAGAGATGTAACCTCGAAGGCTCCAAAGGGGTTTGTTGGTTTTATGGAGATGTTTATTATGAATATCTACGAAGAAGTTATTAAAGATAGTGTTGGTCCGGAATACCGTAGGTTTTCTGGTTACCTATTAACCGTTTTCTTCTTTATATTTATTAATAACTTAATGGGTTTAATACCAATTTTTCCAGGAGGAGTAAATGTTACAGGTAATATTGCTGTTACATTGGTATTGGCTTTTAGCACTTTTGTTGCTATTAACTTCTTTGCAACTAAGCATTATTGGAAGGATATATTTTGGCCAGATGTACCCACCTTTTTAAAGGTTCCGCCAATGCCTATTATTCCACTTATTGAAGTAATGGAGATAATTACAAAACCATTTGCTTTAATGGTCCGTTTATTTGCTAATATGATGGCAGGTCATATGGGAATTATCATCTTTGTTTCGTTGATTTTTATCTCTGGAAAAATGGGTGTTGCTGTACAAAGTGGATTAACGGTGGTTTCGGTGTTATTTACAATATTCATGAATTGTCTTGAAATATTGGTAGCCTTTATACAAGCTTATGTTTTCACATTATTATCTGCTGTATTTATAGGTCTGGCACAAGAAGGAAAAAAGAAAAAAGAAAAAATTATCAAGAAATAATTTATTTAGATTAATAATTTAAAAATAGAAATTATGTTATCTGTATTATTAGAAGCAGCTACTATTTCGGTAGGTTTAAGTAAACTAGGTGCAGCACTAGGTGCTGGTTTAGCAGTTATTGGTGCTGGTGTTGGTATCAGTCGTATTGGTGGTTCTGCAATGGATGCTATTGCACGTCAACCAGAAGCTACTAATATCATTCGTTCAAACATGATTATTGCAGCTGCTCTTGTAGAGGGTGTTGCATTATTCGCTTTGATCATTTGCTTTATTGCTCAATCTTAAAATAAAGAATAATTATGGCATTGTTACTACCAGAAGTAGGACTTTTGTTTTGGATGTTACTTTCATTTGGGATAGTCTTCTTTCTGGTGGCTAAATTTGGTTTCCCTGTCATTACTGATATGGTAGAGAAACGAAAAAGCTACATAGATGACTCTTTGAAAGCTGCTGAAGAAGCAACTGAAAAGCTTACTAAACTGAAAGAACAAGCTGATAAAATCATTGCTCAGGCGAATATTGAACAAGGTAAAATTTTAAGACAAGCTCAAATAGAAAAGAATAGTATTATTCAAGAAGCTCAACAGAAAGCTCGAGAAATGGCTAAGCAGGAGCTAGACGCTGTATCGCAAGAGATACAGCGTAAGAAAGAAGAAGCTATTCGTGATATTCGTAAGCAAGTTGCAATTTTATCTGTAGATATTGCTGAAAAAATAATCCGTAAAGATTTGAATACGGATGATGCTCAAATGTCAATGATTGATAGAATGCTTGACGAAGTTTTAGCGCATAAAGAAAAATAATAAATAAAAGAATATGGATGCTGGTGCACTATCGATGCGTTATGCAAAGGCTTTATTTAGATTTGCAGTTGACAGACATAAAGAAGAACATGTTTATGTTGAAGTTGCTGCGCTCTCAAAAAGCCTCTTGAAAGAACCTCGATTAAAAGAAGTTTTA
This sequence comes from Bacteroides sp., assembly GCA_030151885.1. GTDB lineage: Bacteria > Bacteroidota > Bacteroidia > Bacteroidales > Bacteroidaceae > Bacteroides_E. Next base: position 57,314 of record JASLCG010000019.1, on the reverse strand, counting down.
GTAAGTCCTATCCTTCCTAGAGAAGAAAAAAGGAAACTAATGGTTCTTGCTGCATCTAGCAATGGGGATATAAGTGATGAGTTTTCAAGATTTATAGACCTAATTTTGGATCAACGAAGAGAGTCTTATCTTCAGTTTATGATGTTGATGTATGTAGATCTATATCGAAAATCGAAAAATATTGGTACTGCTTGTTTAATTACGGCTGTACCGGTAAATGAGAAAACAGCTGAGCGTGTAAGAAGTACATCTGCATCGTTGTTACATACTACAATGGAGTTGGAAACAATTGTTGACCCAAGAATAGAAGGAGGATTTATATTCGATATAAATGGTTACCGTCTAGATGCTAGTGTTGCAACGCAACTTAAAAGAGTGAAAAAGCAGTTTATAGATAAGAATAAACGAATTGTATAATAAGAAGTTAATATGTCTGATAATATAAGAGTGAGTGAGGTATCTGATATCTTACAAAAACAATTAGAGGGAATTGACACTAAAATTCAACTTGATGAAGTAGGTACTGTACTTCAGGTAAGTGATGGTGTAATTCGTATCTACGGACTTAGAAATGCTGAATCTAATGAGCTTCTTGAGTTAGAGAATGGTATGAAAGCCATTGTCATGAACTTGGAAGAAGATAATGTTGGAGCTGTATTACTAGGACCTACAGACCAGGTTAAAGAAAATGACGTTGTAAAACGTACTAAGAGAATTGCTTCTATTGGGGTAGGGGAAGGCTTATTAGGTCGTGTAATTGACCCACTAGGTCAGCCTTTGGATGGTCTTGGTGCTATACCTGGAGAGTTGTGTGAAATGCCACTTGAAAGAAAAGCTCCTGGCGTTATATTCAGACAACCAGTAAGTCAACCTTTACAAACAGGATTAAAAGCAGTTGATGCAATGATTCCTATTGGCAGAGGTCAGCGTGAACTGATTATTGGTGATAGACAAACAGGTAAAACAGCTATCGCTATTGATACTATAATTAATCAGCGTGCTAATTTTGAAGCTGGAGAACCAGTGTATTGTATATACGTAGCAATTGGTCAAAAAGCTTCTACTGTAGCTTCTTTAGTTGAGACTTTACGCCAACATAAAGCAATGGATTATACAACAGTTGTTGCGGCAACTGCGGGTGAACCTGCGGCCTTACAGTATTTTTCAGCTTTTGCTGGGGCTGCGATTGGCGAGTACTTTAGAGATACAGGAAGACACGCTTTGATTGTTTATGATGATTTGTCTAAACAAGCTGTAGCATATCGTGAGGTTTCGTTAATTCTTAGACGTCCTTCTGGGCGTGAGGCATATCCTGGCGATATTTTTTATCTTCACTCTCGTTTGTTAGAACGTGCAGCACGTATAATTTCGCAGCAAGAGGTTGCTGAACAGATGAACGACCTTCCAGAAACACTTAAAGGAAAGGTAAAGGGTGGTGGATCATTGACAGCTCTTCCTATTATCGAAACTCAGTCTGGTGATGTTTCTGCATATATTCCTACAAATGTAATTTCGATTACTGATGGACAGATATTCTTAGATACAGATTTATTTAATGAAGGTAATAGGCCAGCGATAGATGTGGGAATTTCAGTTTCTCGTGTTGGAGGAAATGCTCAAATTAAATCTATGAAAAAAGTGGCTGGAACTCTTAAAATAGATCAAGCACAATATAGAGAGCTTGAGGCCTTTTCTAAGTTTAGTGGAGATATGGACTCTGTAACACTTCACACCTTAGATAAGGGTAAAAAGAATACAAGACTACTTGTGCAACAACAGTATGAACCAATGCCTGTAGAAAATCAAATTGCAATATTATATTGTGGTGTTCAAGGGTTATTACGTAATGTTCCGTTGGATAAAGTAGATGAATTTGAAGTAAACTATTTATCGGCTTTAGAAAGAAATAATAGAGAAGATGTATTAGATCGCCTTAAAGCTGGAGAAATAGATGAGGATATAAAAGCAAAACTAGAAGAGGTTGCTAAAATGATAGCAAACCAATACGCTGATTAAAAATAGAAAGCAATGGGATCACTTCGTGAAGTTAAAAATAGAATTGGAACTGTAAAAAATACGCGTAAAATTACTTCTGCTATGCGTATGGTATCATCTGCAAAACTAACAAAAGTGGAGCAGGTGATTATGAATATGTTACCCTATCAAAACAAATTGGATGAAATTGTTGGTAAAGTATTGGGGCGAACATCTACAGTTGAATCTCCTTTTACAGAAAGTCGTAAAGTGAATAAAATAGCTCTTGTAGTAATGTCTTCAAATACATCACTATGTGGTAGCTTTAATAGCTCTGTTATTAAGGCTGCAAATGAGTTTATTGATAAAAATGAGGCTTTAGGGAAAGAGAATATTCTTATTTATCCCATAGGTAAAAAAGTTGAAGAAGCTTTAAGAAAAAAAAGCTTAAACCTACAAGGCTCATACCAAGAGTTAGCTGATAAACCTAGTTATAGGGCAGCTAGACCCTTGGCTCAAGAGCTTATGACCAAGTATTTAAAGAAAGAAATAGATCAAGTAATTATTATTTATTATAATTTTAAGTCGATAGGAATACAAGAACTCCTAACAGAACAATACTTACCTTTAGATTTAGAAAAACTTAGAGCTAGGAAGGATAATTCTAAAATGAATTATGATTATATTGTAGAACCTTCAGAGCAAGAGCTTATTGCAGATTTAATACCACAAGTGTTATGTCAAAAACTGTATACCACAATAGTGGATTCAAAAGCTTCTGGAGAGGCTGCTAGATCAATGGCAATGCAAATTGCTACTGATAATGCTAATGATTTGATTCAGGACCTAACGCAACAGTATAATAAGTCTAGACAACAGGCTATTACTAATGAATTACTAGATATTATAGGGGGTAGTATGCGATAAAATGATTTCTTTGTAGTTCCTTTGTATTTATAATTTGATATTTGAAAAATAATAACATAAATAGAACAAGAAATGCAAGTGAGAGAGAAACTATCGGTTTTTACTTCTTTAGTGATTGGAGTGCTGATATTATTCGGGTGCTCTTCTAAAAAGAAAAACGAATTTGACCGAACTTTAAGTGTTAAAACTGGCGTTGTAATACCATACGAAAGTCAGTTGACAGTATCATATCCTGGTAAAATAAAGGCACAATCTGATGTTAGCTTGGCTTTTAGAGTGAGTGGACCTTTATTGAGGGTTAATGTTAATGTTGGTAGTAAAGTAAAAAAAGGAGATGTTCTAGCAGAGCTAGACCCTAGAGACTACTTAACCCAACTTAATGCTACTCAGGCTAAATATAATCAAATAAAAGGAGAAGCCGATCGCATTATTCAATTGTATGAAAAGGGTAGTGTCTCTAAAAATGACTATGAAAAAGCTAAGTTTGGTTTAGAACAAATAACCTCTTTATTAAAGGCGCATAAAGATGCCTTAAATGATACTAAATTAAGAGCTCCTTTTGATGGGTTTATTCAGAAGAAGTTCTTTTCTGGAGAAGAGACTGTTTCTGCAGGTTTCCCAATTGTATCTATGATTAATAACGGCCTTCCTGAGGTAGAAATAAACATTCCTGCAACAGAGTTTTACAATAAAGATTCCTTTGAGTCTTTTACTTGTTCTGTTGATATTTTTCCTGAAGAAAAGTATCCTTTAACTTTAACAGGCATTACGCACAAAGCGAATTTAAACCAACTGTATACAATGAGGTTTAATTTTGATAAATCAAGTGCAAGTAAAATGCCTACTGCCGGTATGACTGCTACTGTTACGATTTCTAAAAAACCAGAATCTTCCAACTTAACTGTAGTGCCAGTTTCGTCTTTATTCGAGAATAAAGATGGTGGTTCTTCTGTATGGGTTTATAATGCTAATACAAGTACTATTAAAAGCCAAAAAGTGGTTGTTAAAAGTATGATGCGAGATGGTAATTGTATCTTGCTAGATGGTGTTAAGCCTGGCGATATCATTATTATGGCTGGAGTAAATAGTCTTAAAGAGGGAGATAAAGTTGTTCCGTTAGCTCCAAAATCAAAAACTAATGTTGGAGGGTTATTATGAGAGACTTTGGAAAGTGGGCATTAGATAATAAATATCTGGTTCGTTTTCTAATTTGTATTCTTGTTGTTGGTGGAGCATTAGCTTTCAATGACATGAGTAAATTGGAAGACCCTGAGATTAAAGTAAAACAAGCACTGGTTATAACTCCTTTTCCAGGAGCAACTCCTCATGAAGTAGAGCTAGAAGTAACGGATTTATTAGAAAAAAACATTCGTGGTATGGGGCACTTAGATAAGCTTACCAGCCAATCAATGAATGATGTTTCTATAATAAAAGTAGAGCTATCAAAGCTAGTTCCGGATGATGAGGTAAATCAGTATTGGGATATCTTACGCCGTAAAGTAGCAGATGTACAGTCTAAGTTACCAGAAGGAGCTATGCCTTCAATGGTTAAAGATGACTTTGGTGATGTATATGGAATGTTTTATGCTATAACTGGCGATGGTATTGAAAATGAAGAGTTAACTCGTTATGCTCAAATGGTTAAGCGAGAAATGCAAGCCATAGATGGAGTTAATAGTGTAGAGATTTATGGTGATGAGAATGAGTGCATCAACATTGAGTTGCAAGAGGAAAGAATGGCCAACTTAGGTGTTCATCCTGCAGAAGTTCTATCTACCTTAAATACTCAAAATAAAACAGTATATGCTGGATTTTATGATACAGACTTAACACGAATTAGAGTTGGAGTTAACGATCGCTATAAGTCTGTAGATGATATCCTTAATCTATTACTAGAAGGTCATGAAGGAGATCAATTAAGATTAAGAGATATTGCATCAGTATATAAAGGTGTTGAAGACCCTACACCTTACCAGCTGAGATATAATCAAAAGAATGCAGTAGGATTGGCTATTGCTGCAAGCTCAGAGTCAGATATTACTAAGGTTGGTAAAGTAGTTTCTAATACGCTAGAGGAGATAAAAGAGTCTAGGCTTCCTGTAGGTATAGAGTTTCATAAAGTATTTTATCAGCCAGAGCGTGTAGAAGATGCTTTAAATACATTTTTAGTAAACTTAATAGAGTCTGTATTGATCGTTGTCTTAGTCCTGATGTTTACAATGGGAATAAGAAGTAGTTTAATTATTGGAACTAGTTTGGTCGTTATCGTGTTTGGTTCTTTTTTAGTGCTAAATATGTTTGACGGAACCCTACAGCGTGTTTCTTTAGCTGCTTTTATATTGGCCATGGGGATGCTCGTAGATAATGCCATTGTAATTGTAGATGGTATATTAGTTAGTTTACAAAAAGGAGTGGAAAGGCAAGAAGCATTAACAGCTATTGGTAGGCAAACAGCTATTCCTTTGCTTGGTGCTACACTAATAGCAATATTAGCATTTTTCCCAATATTCCTTTCTCCAGATACAGCAGGAGTCTATGTTAGAGATTTATTTATAGTCCTGGCAGTATCTTTAATGTTAAGTTGGATATTGGCCTTAACACATGTTCCTTTAATGTCTAAATGGATGTTGAAGGTGAAAAAAACAGATGGGGACTCTACTGATATGTATGATAATATTTATTATCGTACTTTACGTAAGGTCTTGATGTTTTGTCTTAGAAACAGAACCATTACTATAGGGTTGGCTGCAATACTTGTAACATTGAGTGTATTTTGTTACAAATATTTACCTCAGTCATTTTTCCCAGATATGAATTATAATCAGTTGTATATAGAGTATAAAATGCCAGAAGGTACAAATAACTCTAAGGTTAAAGCCGATATAATTGATATAGAAAACTATTTGTTAAATAGATCAGAAGTAACAAATGTTACTAGTTCGTTAGGTGCTACACCAGCTAGGTATAATTTGGTACGTAGTATTGCTAATCCATCTTTATCTTATGGTGAACTAATTGTCGATTTTGAGTCTCCTAAAATGTTAGTTGACTCTATGTGGGTTATTCAAAATTACCTAACCAAGCATTATCCTCAAGCCTATGTAAGGCTTAAACGATACAATTTAATGTATCAGCCTTATCCTATTGAATTGCAATTTGCAGGACCAGATCCAGCAGTATTGAAGGATTTAGCTACTCAGGCAGAGCAGATAATGAATGATGATCCAAATACTATTCTTGTACGTCGAGACTGGGAGCCTTCTGTTCCTACATTGTTGATTGATTATAATCAGCCTATAGCCCGTAATATTGGTTTAACTAGGGTAGATATTGGTTTATCAGTATTATCGGCAACTGGTGGTATTCCGTCAGGGGTATATTACAATGGAGATAGACGTAAGAATATTTACCTAAAGAGTGTAAATAGTGATAAGCAACCTATTGAAGGGTTACAAAATATTCCTGTTTTTAGCTTATTGCCTCCTATACATAACTTAAGTGTTAAAACAATTGAAGGAATTGCTACAGGAGCTCTTAAAGAGGAAGATATTTTAGCAGCAGCTTTAAGAACAGTTCCTTTAAACCAAGCCGCAGAAGGTGTTCAATTGAAATGGGAAGATCCTCTGGTATTAAGGTATAATGGTCAAAGAGCTATTCAGGCACAATGTAACCCAGCACCAGGTATGAGTGCTGCTAGTGCACGAAATTCAATACTACCAAAAATAGAGCAAATTGAAATTCCTGCTGGTTACTCCATGTTTTGGCAAGGAGAGTACAAAGCAAGTACAGAGAGTACACAGTATTTATTTAAAAACTTCCCTTTAGCTATTATCTTGATGATAACTATTTTAATACTGTTATTTAAAGATATAAAGAAACCAGCAATTATTTTTTGCTGTATGCCGCTAATAGCAATTGGTGTTATATTTAGTATGTTACTATCTGGTAAAGATTTTGGTTTTGTTGCTATTGTAGGAGCTTTAGGGCTTATAGGGATGATGATAAAAAATGGTATTGTATTAATGGATGAGATATCATTGCAAATTAACAGTGGAGTAGATCCTATAAAAGCTCTTTTAGATAGTTCTTCATCTAGGTTTAGACCTGTTATGATGGCTTCACTAACCACTATTTTAGGAATGATACCATTATTATCTGATGATATGTTTGGCTCTTTAGCCGTTACAATAATGGGTGGACTATTTGTAGGAACATTAATTATTTTACTATTTATTCCGGTTCTTTATTCTCTATTCTTTAAAATAAAAGTAAACGAAAAATGAAGATACAAATGAAATACATATTTACAGGTTTATTGATGTTTTGTGCTCTTTCTTCGTTTGCTCAAAATAAGCTGTCATTACAAGATTGTAGAGATAAAGCTTTAGAGCATAATAAAGAGAAAAAAATATCTAGGCTGATGAGAGGTAAGGCTAACTATGATAAGAAAACATATTTAGCAAAATTCTTTCCACATATAGCTGCTGATGGGAATTATATGTTTACCTCAAAAAAGTTTGAAAAGCATACGCCAGAATTAACAATCCCGACTTTAACAGGTCAAATGCCTAATATTACACAGAGTGGTTTTATACACATTCCTGCATACCCGTTAAGTTTGAGTTTAAATAAAAATTGGACTGCTGGGGTTAATATTACACAACCATTATATATGGGAGGTAGAATTAGAGCTGCTTATAAAATGTCTAAGATTGGAGAAGATATGGCACATATCAATGAAATACTAACGAATAATGAAGTAGTATATCAGACAGATATGGCCTATTGGAACCTTTTGAAAGTACAAGAGCTATTAAATGCAGCCTTAGCTTATCAAAAAGTAGTGGAACATCTTATGCTGGATGTTGAAAATGCTTTTGAAGTAGGTATGAAGTCTAGAAATGATGTATTGAAAGTTAAAGTCAAGTTAAATGAAGCGAAGCTAAAGACTAGACGTGTAGAGAATGCAATTAAACTTTCAAAAATGAACTTATGCCATATTGTAGGTTTGCCATTACTTGCAGATGTTGAAATTAATGATTCTGTAATAAATGAGAGTTCCTTTGCATCAATAACGATTTTTGATAACATTGAAAATAGACCAGAATATCAATTATTATCTAAAAAGTTAGATTTAACGAAGCAAGAAATTAAATTAGCTCGAGGAGAATACTTACCTCAAGCAGGAGTGAGGGGTGGTTGGAATTATTATGACGCCTTGAAATTTAACGATAATAGTTTGATTAAAGGAGGATCTTTCTCTGCGATATTTTCAGTAAGTATTCCTTTATTTAAATGGGGAGAAGGAGTAAATAAGGTTCGTTCCATGAAGGTGCAACATCAAATGGCCGAACTACAGAGAGAAAATATATCTGAAAAAATGCAACTTGAAATGACAATGGCTTTAAATCAAGTGGATGAGTCTTCTCTAGAGGTAGAAATGACTAGTGAAGCTTTAAAGTCTGCTACAGAGAATCTGAAGACTAGTAAAGAGCACTATGAGGTTGGATTAGAAACTTTAACTAACTTTTTAGAAGCTCAGACTTTGTGGCACAAAGCTTCTGCAGAGTTTATAGAAGCTAAAGCACAGTTGAAATTGAATGAAACAAATTATTTAAAATCTTCTGGCCAACTATATATAGAGTAAAAAGTAATATATTATATACATTAAAGCCTCTCATTAGTAACTTTGTTATAATGAGAGGCTTTTTTATTAATATGAATAAGTGTTAATACTTAAAAAATATTAGTACAGCTGTATCTTGTGTAAAGATATTTAATATGAACTATCTTTTGGTAGATTAAGGTTTATTCTCATTAATAAAAGGTTAAGCATTCTATGTTTTATTAGTCAATTTTAGCTAAAAATATTTACTTACTTCATAAGAGTTATTATAATAAAAGAGCTATTTTTATGATGCATTACAGTATAACTATGTATTATGGCTATCTATTTGATAATCTATATGTTGCTGCTGGTTTAAAAGATTGATTCCTATAGTGATAAATTTGAATTTATAGTCAATTGTCATTTGTTTAGTTTTGATGTGATGCAGAAAATAAGGGAGATTTCACCTTAACTTTAATATATAGATATGTTTAGACTTAGAAAAAAAGTACTACTACAATGGGGATTAATTTTACTCATGTGCGTTACTACATTTGCCTGTAAATCAGATAAAGCATCAAATAGTACAGCAAATCGTATAAATGTTTTTAATGAAAATTTGATAGGTGAATCTATAGTGTCACCTCCATCAACTTCTTTTGCATCGTATATTGCAGAATACTCAGGAGGTCTTCAATCTCGTAAGACCCCAATAACTATAAAACTAGCAGTACCTGTAAACTATAACGGTATTTCTAAAAAAATAAATGAAAAACTCTTTAAGATTGAGCCTAAATTAAAAGGTCAAGTTAAATGGTTAGATGAGTTTACTGTACAATATATTCCTGAAGGAAATCTATTAGGCTTCGCTAAAAACTATAAAGTTAGCTTTAAGTTGGCAGAGTTATTTCCAAACACTCAAGGAATGGGTGAGTTCTCGTTTAGTCAATACACATATCCAGGGGATTGGACTTTAAACTTGAGTAATATATGGACTACTTCAAAAGAAAATCAGTTATCATATAGATATGAGCTTACAACAAGTGACTACTTAGATTTTGATAAATTAGAAAGCTGTATTGCTGTTAATCAAGAGGGTGTAAATTTAGACTTTAAACTAGTAAAGGGAACATCAAATAATTTTTATATAGATATTCCTCAAGTAGATAAGTTAGGAAGTTCATCTAGTCTTAAAATTACTATTGATGGAGATAAATTAGGGATATCTAAAAAAATAGAAAAAGTAGATCAAATACCAGCTAATAAGGTGTTTAGTTTAATGAGTTATAGACCCTTAACAGAAGGAGATAATGGGTGTGTTTTTTACTTTTCTGATAATCTAGAGCCTAAGAACTATCTTAATACTATTCATGTATTAGATCTTTCATCAAAGAGTGATGTTGCATACTCTACTGGAGTTAATAAAAATCAGTTAAAAGTATATTTTAAACGCCAAGATATCGATTCGGTTCAAATCTCTTTATTTGAGAATATCTACAATCAAAACTCAAAGCGTTTGTCTAACTCGGGAGATTATAAACTTGTGTTAAAAGATAGTAAGTTAAATCCCTCTGTCAAGTTTAGCTCCAACGGTATTATATTACCAGACTCTAAAAATAGAATCCTAACATTTAAAGCAAGTGCTTTAAAAGCTATCGACTTACAAGTAGTTAAGGTTTATGCTACAAATTTGAAGAATTTTCTTCAGATCAATTCTTTTACTTCTAACAACAATTTAAAACAAGTTGGGCGTTTGGTTTTTAAGCAAACGATTTCTTTAGAGGAGTTAGCATCAAAGTCCTTAACTGAAGAGCAAGAGTTTGCACTAGATTTGAATAAATTATTTAAACAAGAGGCTGGTGCTTTGTATTATTTGGCATTATCTTTTAAACCATCTTATACATTAATCGAGGATTTTACAGATTTAGAAGAAGACCTTAGGATTAAAAAAATTACACCACTTTCGACATCAATCGAAAAATGGGATTCTGGATATAATTATTATGGAGATTTACTTACGTTGTCTATTTCGTATGATTGGAGTAAATATAGGTGGGAGGATAGATCAGACCCGTACACCTTAACTTTCTATATGGATAATAATAATGTATCTGCTACTACTTATGCTTATGCTACAAGATTAGGAGTTACTGTAAAAGAAAACTTAGAAAATAAGTTATGGTTAGCTGTTAATGATATTTTAACTACTAAACCTGTTGGTAATGTGAAGCTAGTTGCTTACAACTATCAGTTGCAAAAGATAGGCGAGAGTAGTACTGATGTAAATGGATTTGCCTCAATAGATTGTAAAGATAATTTACCCTTTATTGTATCGGCTGAGTTAGAAAAAGATATAACATACGTTAAGACTGTACAAGGAGAGCAGTTGCAAATCAGTAGGTTTGATGTGGATGGGACAACTAGCTCAAATGGTTTGAAAGGATATATTTATGGTGAGAGAGGTGTTTGGAGACCAGGTGATAGTATTAATGTTGGATTTATTGTAGAAGATCTTGAAAATAGATTACCTAAAGATCATCCAGCTATCTTTGAACTTTATAATCCTAGAGGTCAGTTTTACACAAAACAAGTAGCTAGTTCTACTGGACATGGTATGTATGTCTTTAAAGTTGCAACTAAACAAGATGATCCTACAGGGGTATGGGATGGTTATGTGAAGTTGGGTGGAAGCTCTTTTTATAAAGCTTTTAAAATTGAAGCTATAAAGCCAAATAGACTTAAGGTAGATTTGAGTTTTGATAAAGAGGTATTGGAGAGTGACTTGAGTAATGGATATACTTTAAATGCAAGGTGGTTAACTGGTGCAGTAGCATCTAATTTAACTGCAGATATAGAATTATCTCTTACTAAGTTAACAAATCCTTTCCCTAAGTACAATAGTTATGTATTTACTAATAACTACTCAAATTTCTCTCCAGAGAATATTAAAATATTTGATGGAACACTGAGCAGTCAAGGGAATGTAAAAAGTAATTTTAGATTACCTAAATATAATAATGCTCCTGGAGTATTAAAAGGAACATGTTTTACTCGAGTATATGAGCCTGGTGGTGAAAGAAGTATTAATACGAAAGATATAAAAGTTTCTCCTTTTAAAAGTTATGTTGGTGTTTTATTGAGTAATGGTGGAGACTCTTGGTTTTATGAAACTGATATTGCACATAAAGTAGAACTAATAAACTTAGATATAAATGGTAAGGCTGTAAAGAGTAATAGGATTACATATAAACTGTATAAATTAAGTTGGTCATGGTGGTATGATAGGTCTAAAAGTAAATCTAATTTTATGGACAATAAGCATACTAAATTGATTACTGAAGGAGAAGTGATTACGGATAATACTGGCCGCACTAATTTTGTATTTCAAGTAAACTATCCAGATTATGGTTATTATATCGTAGCTGTAAAAGATGAGGCTAGTAAGCATACAGTATATAAAGATCTATATATAGACTGGCCTTACTGGCGAGGTACTTCTAATAAAACAGAAGGAAAGGGCATAACAACTTTTGATTTTAAAGTTGATAAGCCTACTTATGAAGTGGGTGAAGAGATTAACGCTACATTGCCTCCCTTAAAAAATGGTAGAGCATTAATATCTATTGAAACAGGTAATAGAGTAGTTCAGAGAGAATGGATAGAAACGAAAGAAAATGAAGCTACTGTAGTTTCTTTTAAAGCGACAAAAGAGTTTCTTCCTAATATCTATATGTTTGTAAGCTTGTTTCAACCACATGATCAAACTATAAATGACTCTCCTATTCGTATGTACGGAGTAACACCAATTAATATATCTGATAAAAATACAAAATTGGCACCTAAATTATCTGTTCCGGAAGTTATTGAGCCTCAAAAAGAGTTTATAGTAAAAGTTTCGGAAGAGCAAGGTAAAGAGATGACTTATACATTAGCAATAGTTGATGATGGCTTACTAGATTTGACTAATTTTAAAACACCTAATGCATGGAGCTCATTTTTTGCAAAGGAAGCATTAAAAGTACAAACATGGGATATGTATGATGATGTAATAGGTGCTTTAAACACATCATTTGATAAATTGTACAGAGTTGGTGGTGATGAGAATATGGATGCTGCTGATGCTAAAGCCAATCGTTTTAATCCAGTTGTTCGAGTAGAAGGGCCTTTTACTTTAAAGGCTGGTAAAACAGGAGAGCATAGAATAACTTTACCTATGTATGTAGGCTCTGTTAGGGTTATGGCTGTTGCTGCTGGTAAAGGAGCTTATGGATCTGCTGAAGCAAGTTCTTTTGTCAAATCTCCATTAATGCTTATATCTTCTTTACCTAGGGTTTTATCAATTGGAGAAGATGTTTGGGTTCCTATTAATGTTTTTGCTTTAGAAGAAGGAGTTAGTAATGTTAAGTTACAAGTACTAACATCTGAAAATATTGTGATAGATGGAGAGCATACTCGAAATTTAAATTTCACTAATATTGGAGATAAATTACAATACTTTCACTTTAAGGTAGGTAAAAACATAGGTATTGAAAAAGTGAAATTTGTTGCTACTAGTGGTAAATATAAAGCAGTAGAAGAAATTGAGATTGATGTAAGAAATCCTAATCCGCAGATTATAGAGATGCAATCTCGAATTCTGGCTAAAAATGAAACAGCTAAATTAGACTATAACTTTGATATCATTAACAATGATCAGAAGTTAGATTTAACAGTAAGTACTATTCCTCCATTTAACTTGTCTAAGCGTTTAAATTTCTTATCAGGCTATATTCATGGATGTACTGAACAAATAACATCCCGTGCCTTACCACTGTTGTATTTACCCTATTTACAAGATTTAAGTCCAGCAGAAAAGGAGAGGGTAGATATTACTATTGATGCAACAATAAAGGAACTATATAGTAGGCAGACCCGAGAAGGAGGTTTTGTTTACTGGCCAGGTAGTTCATACAATAGTCCATGGGCTACACAATACGCAGGAATGTTTTTAATCAAAGCTAAGGAGCTAGGTTACAATGTCAATAATAGTGTACTTGATAAGTTTAAAGTTTATTTAGATCAGTTTGTAACATCAAATGGAGCTCTAAATATATCTAGTACATATTTGCAAGCTTATAGTTTATATGTGTTGGCTTTAGCTAATAAGCCTAATTTGAGTGCTATGAATAGACTAAATGATGTGAAAGAATTATCGTCAAGTACATTATGGATCTTGTCTTCGGCTTATGCTATAGCTGGAAATACTAAGGTAGCTAATGAATTGGTTTATAGGGCATCAAAAAGTACATCTACAGACTCATATTACTATTATGGTTCGGAAATAAGAGATATAGCTCTTAAGCTTAATAATCGAGTCCTCTTAAAAGATAAGAAGGAAGCATTTAAACTTGCTAAGAAATTAACAGAAGCGATGATTGAAGAGTCTTATTATCAGACTCAATCTACTGCTTTTGCTGTTGCTTCTTTAGGGGAGTATAGTAAGTTAGTATATAATAGTGAAATGTTAGACTTTTCGTTAGGAATAGATGGAAAGGATAATACAGTCGTACAAAGTGGGAAAACTGTATCGCATAGAAGTATAGAAATAAAGAATAAGAGCGGCAGTATTAGTATTAATAATAACGTAGAGGGAACTATTTATATAGAACTTTTACAATATAAAACGGTGCTTAAAGACACTTATCCAGCAAAAAGTAATGGTATAGAAATGCGTATTGTATATACGGATATGGATAATAATAATATAAATTTAAACTCTTTAAAACAAGGAGATGATTTCTATGCATCTGTTTATGTAACTAATACTTCGAATGAGTATCAGGAGAATATAGCTTTAACACATTTAATACCTGCTAACTGTGAACTATATGGAACTTCAAATTATGTTTTAAGTAATGGAGCTTTATATCCTCAAAGTATAGATTATCAGGATATAAGAGATGATAAGGTTATGACCTATTTTAATCTTAATAGAGGGCAAACAAGATGTGTAAAAGTAAAACTACAAGTTGTTTATGCTGGAAGTTTTATAGTGCCAGCTATTCAGGCCGAGGTTATGTATAAACCAGAAATTATGGGTCGTACGAAAGCTTCAGAAATGAGTATAAAACTAGATTAAATTGAGAGAAAAACATATAAAGTATAAAAGACGAAGGTATATTGGAATATGTACCTTTGTCTTTATTTTAATAGTTTACTTTTTTAGTCTTCCAGAAAGGTTGTTCAATGTACCCTATTCTACAACAGTTTTAGACAGGGACGGAGTTCTAATGGGCGCTAGAATAGCTTCTGATGGGCAATGGAGGTTCCCTGAATCGAAAGAGATACCAGAGAAACTGAAGGTTTGTATGGTAGCTTTTGAGGATGAGTATTTCTATTATCATTGGGGAGTTAATCCTGTATCTATTGGGAAAGCTTTGATAACCAATATTAAATCTAATAGAATTGTTAGAGGTGGCAGTACCATTACTATGCAGGTTATCAGGTTGTCAAGAAGTGAGGCCAGAACTGTTGCAGAGAAAATAGTTGAAGCTATTTTAGCTACTCGGCTGGAGTTTAGATACTCTAAGAGTAGAATATTAAATTTATATGCATCATATGCTCCCTTTGGTGGTAATGTAGTAGGTTTTAGTGCAGCTTCATGGAGATACTTTGGGCATGCAGCCTCTGATATGTCATGGGCCGAAGCTGCAACTTTAGCAGTATTGCCAAATGCTCCTAGTGCTATTCATTTAGCCAAGCAAAGAGGAGCCTTGAAATCTAAGCGTGATAGATTATTACATAAAATTTATAATCAAGGTATTATAAATGCACAAACTTTAGAGCTAGCTATTAATGAACCTCTACCAACTGAGCCTAAAAAGCTGCCTCAAATAGCTCCTCATTTAGTTTCAAAGTTAGCAGTGACTACGCCTCAAGAAAATATACATACTACTATTGATGCTGCTATTCAGCTTAGGGTTGAAGAAATTTGTCAACGTTGGAATACAGAATATCAGAAGCATAATATAAGAGATATTGCCGCTATAATAGTCGATATAGAAAAAGCTGAAGTACTTGCCTATTTAGGGAATTCGGGGTTTGAATCGAATAGAAATGGTAGTCAGGTCAACGTGATTGAAGCTCCAAGAAGTACTGGTAGTATTCTAAAGCCTTTTTTATATACTGCAATGTTAGATGATGGTATATTATTACCTCATCAGTTACTACCAGATATTCCTATGAATATCCAGGGATTTTCTCCTCAGAATTTTAACCTCAAGTATGAAGGTGCTGTACCTGCTTCTCAAGCATTAAGTAGATCTTTAAATTTGCCATCAGTATATCTGTTGAAGGAGTTTACTGTGCCTAAGTTTTACGATTATTTAAAGCAGTTAGGATTGAGTACTCTTAGTCAACCAGCTAGTCACTATGGCTTATCGTTAATTCTTGGTGGTGCAGAAGGTAAATTGTCAGAGATAGTAGATTGTTATACTTACTTAGGTCAGGCTGCAACTAATAAGTCTATTATAAAGCCCTCTTATTTAATTAATAGAGAAAAAGAGAAGCAAGTAGCTCAGTTCAGCAAAGGTGCTGCATGGCAAGTCTTAAACATCTTAACAGAGGTAAATAGACCTGGTGAAATAGCATGGAAAAGAATGCCTTCAATGCAACAGATTGCTTGGAAAACAGGAACTAGTCAAGGTTTTAGAGATGCTTGGGCAGTTGGTGTTAATAGTAAATATGCTATTGGTGTGTGGGTCGGAAATGCTACAGGAGAAGGTGTACCCGATTTAATTGGTGGTAGAATAGCAGGTCCTGTATTATTTGACTTGTTTAATATATTTCCTAATGAGCCATGGATGTTAAGGCCCGAAAATGAATTCGTAGATGTTGAAGTATGTAAACAATCAGGTATGTTAAGTAGTCGTTTTTGTACCGATATAGATACTGTCTTAGTAACACCATCAACTATTGATAATGGAAAAGTATGTCCGTATCATCACAAAATCACGTTAACAACTGATGGGCAATATAGAGTTTACACATCCTGTGTTGGGCTAGAGAATACAATTCAAAAAGACTGGTTTACTTTACCTCCTGTTTTAGAGTGGTATTATAAGAAGATTCACCCAGAATATAGAGAGCTCCCACCCTTTAAAAAAGGTTGTGGAGATGATTATATAAAAACCTTACAGTTTATATACCCCTCTTCTAATACAGAAGTTATTGTAACAAAACAGTATGATGGTACTTATGGACCTATTGTATTTGAATTAGCTCACATTGATCCAGATGCTAAAGTATTTTGGCATTTAGACGGAGAATACTTTGGTACAACAACTTTGATACATACTATGAGTGTAATTCCAGAAGACGGAAACCACGTAATGACAGCCGTAGATACGCAGGGAAATACTACCAGTATAAACTTTACAAGTTATAAAACTAACTGATTAGTGTATAATCGTTTCTGGATGTTTTATTATTTGTGCAAATAGTGTATATCCTAAGACTAATCCTATTGCTAGGCAGACCCCTATAAGTAATAGATTGATTAATTTAGCATTAGGCTTTGTATCTTTGTTTAAGTCACTTAAAAAATACTGACGGAAGAAGAGGTATATTGCAGGAACTGAAGTTGCAACTAGTAAATAGTCTTCTGGTATATCAAAAAAATATGTTTTTGTTAGGCCAATTAGAGACCAGTGACAGAGAAATAACACAATGAACATATTAATCTTTTTCGAGTGATAAAGTAGCAGACCTATTGTGAAAGTAGCTACAGAACAGGGCATTACAGGAGATGTAATACTTGGAAACTCTAACCCTCTAAATAGGGACAAAAGAGGATATATTAATGGCATAATCATTAATATATAAGCAAGTTTACTATACTTGTAATTTCTTTCAAAAGGAGTGTAACCAGTTACTAAATCCCAAAGCCAGGCTCCAGCCATAAGTAGCCAGAAGTAACATAGTATATCGCTATAGCCACGTTCCTCACAGTAAATAGCGTAATAAACTACTCCTATCCAAGTATAGATACCTGTTAGATACAGCTTAATGGCATAGCGAATACTTTTATTAGGTTTTAAAATAAGAATTGAGGTAATTAGAACTCCAATTAATATTATACAAATTTGAATAGCCCAAGTACTAGCATTGTACTCGGCTATTGTCTTCCAGAAAATATCCATTAGTTTATTAGTTATGTCTTGTTAAAGATGATGCTCGTTTAGGGAATAAAAATAGTGGTAATGTAGCTCCTACAGCTAGCATGAAAATAACAGTACATGCTACCATTGTATTAGTGAAAAACATTTCCATATACTTTTGTCTTTCTACAATTTGATCCATATTCCTTAAGAACATTAATTGTGAGAATATCATGTTATAAGCGAATTTTCCAGGAATCATTGGTAATAGTGCTGGAATATACAATACTGTCATAGGACAATAACACTTGCGACCAAGCCATAAGCTACCAAAGCCGATAACTAAAGCTCCACATAACGAGCCTGTAGAAATATCTACCCCAGCGTATGTCATTAAACAAAATCTAGTTGCATGTCCTAGTGCTGCCAATATAGCTATAAACCTAAACGCTCTTAGGGGAGGATCTGAAATAGCGCCAAATCCACAAGCTGCTACTGCTGCAAATAATCCATCTAATATAATATCTATGGCAATCATAATAAATTATCTTTTACTATAAATAAAGTGAACGACATTCCTATAGCAATACAAACAACAAGAAGGGCAGCTTCTGTTAATCTAGAGAAGCCCGATAAAATATAGCCTTCAACAATGTCTATAACTCCATTTATGAGAGGAACCCCAGGAACTAGGAATAAAACACTTGTTGCGAGTGCTATTTCTGCTGTTGTATTAAATAAAAATGAGATAGAAGCACACAGTGATGCAATGAAAGCTGTTATGATAAATGTTATAAAATGATTAATTTTATTAGCTCCTAATCTTTGTTTTATAAAAAAACCTGTACAGGTAGCAGAAAAAACAATTCCCATAGATACCCAATCTCCACCAAATAGCCTACAGAATGAAGCATTGGCAAAACCTACTAGAATAAGAACAAACAAAGGGTGTATTCTTGGAGAATTTACTATTTTATTGTATTTATCCTTTAGCTCTTCAAGGCTAAGATGGTTGTCGTAAGCTTCCCAGCTTAATGCGCTAAGTTCAGAGTTATATTCAAAACTAATAGGATAGCTAGGGATATCTACCACTTCACTATGTGTAATATTGTTTTCTTTATCTACAGTTGTAAGTACGATAGTTTTTTGAAAAACGCCTATTTTTAAATCTAAACCGAAAGATTTTCCTATTCTTTTAGAGTTTCTGATAACTCTAGATGTATGTACACCACTCCCCATTAATGTAGAAGAGTATTCGGCAATAAATCGAGATATTGAGAGCACGCGCTCTTTCATAATTGAATGTCGAGTTAATTAATAATTATATTACCTAATTGAATTTGTATTTGGTACAAAAGTATATAAAATAGGGATTATAACCACGATTAATTGAGGATATTTTTCTTTATATATTAACTAGTTTAGACAATTATATTATTAGTTGTTTAAACATCTAGTAATAGATCAGTATTTATTTTTTATTATTATATAATCTCTGAATTATATATAATTTCTTGTATATAAGTGGTATGTGTTGTTGTATTCTATTTTTATAATAGTATGTTATAATTGAATGAACTATTAATGTTGTTGATTTTTAAGTTATATAATTGATTAATATCAATTTATATATCTGTTTATTTATAAGTTGTTTAAACAATATATATAGTAGGATATTGAGGCTGAAATAGAAGGAGTTTTATTTATGGCAAATCTAATGAAAAAATGTTAAGTTAAATTTTAAATCAAACCTTTAGCATTCAGTAATAATATATTAACTTCGAATAGTTTTGGTGTCAATATCATAAAATGTTATTGGTGAAAAGGGAATTAAGTGAGAGTCTTAAACAGTACCGCTGCTGTGAATACTTTTAAATTTGATATGTTAATCCACTGTATATCTTAAGTATATGGGAAGGAATATCAATAGGTATAAGTCAGAAGACCTGCCAAATATAACTTATTGAGGCTCGTGTTAAGCTGAATATAACTGTAACTATAGACTATTTGTCAATTATTAGTTGCATCTATTCTTCTTTCTAAATATGCCTTCTGTCTTAAATTTAAGAACTAATACTTTAGAAAATGAATAAACTAGTAACCTTTGTTTCATTAGGACCAGGTGAAGCAAATCTTATATCTCTAAAAGGATATAAATGCTTGATAGAGGTAGATGTAATATTTGCACCTTCAACCATTAAGAATGGGCAGGAAGAGTCTAGAGCATTTAATATTTTAAAAGAGTTAGAGATAGATACTACAAAGATCGAATTATATCATTTGCCTATGTCTAAAGATAGGTCGAAAGCTGTATTAGCTTATCAAAAAATAGTTAATAAAATTATACAGCTATTATCGTTAGGAAAATCTATTGCTGTAACTGCAGAAGGAGATTCAGGATTTTACTCATCATCTCATTATATATCAGATGCTTTATTAGCAGAAAATATAAATTCTTATAAAATACCTGGTATACCAGCTTTTATATCTTGTGGAGCTACTGCTAATATTTCTGTTGTAGAGCAGTCTGAGTCTATGATTGTATTAGCAGATAGACTAACAAATATAGAGCTAGAAGATAAAATAAAGAACTATGATACTGTAGTTATAATGAAAGTATCACTTTGTGAAGAGGTAATAAAAGAGATCATTAAAAGCAGTACCAGAACTTTTCATTATTTTGAAAATGTAGGACTAAATAATGAGTTTTTTACTACTGATACCTCAAAAATAGTTTCTAGGCCTTTTCCTTACTTTTCTTTAATCATAATTAAATCATGATATGGCATATAGCAAATATAATTTACTGTCGCTACTCATAACCATACTCTTATTATTAGGGTGTCAAGCCAATAAAAATAAAAGCAAGAACACTATTATAGAAGCTAACTATAGTGAAGTTGAGGTGAAGTATGCTAAAGGTTTTTCAATAAGAGATTACGGAAATTATAAATTAATAGACGTACAAGATCCTTCAGGGGAAAATACTTTTAAATATCATTACGCATTAATTAATAGAGGTGATTCTCCTAAAAATATTCCAAGTAACTACATCCAGGTAGAAGTACCTATTAAAAAAGTTATATGTATGACATCGCTTCAGTTGTCTAATTTTATAAAACTAGATATGACAGAGTGTATAGCAGGAATAACTAGTACGAGATTTCTCTTTAACGAACAAATAAATACTCAATTAGAAGAAAAGAAAACTTTTAAAATAGGCATTGAGGGAGAGTTTGACAATGAGTTAGTTATAGCTATAAACCCCGATATTATATTAGTCTCTCCTTTTAAGAAAGGGGGATATGAAGCTATAAAAAATCTAGATATACCATTAGTAAGTTTTCTAGGTTATAAAGAAGTTACTCCTTTAGGACAAGCGGAATGGATTAAATTTACTGCTGCTTTTTTAGGTTTGGAGGATGAAGCAGAAAATAAGTTTAATGCCTTAGAAAGGAGTTATTTAGAGTTAAAAGATAAAGTAAAGAATGTATCTTATCGTCCTACTATATTGAGTGGTGAGCTACATTCTGGTAATTGGTATGTTGTTGGAGGAAAAAGTTATTTGGCTAAGTTATTTGAAGATGCTGGAGGAAAGTATTTTATGGAAAATGATGATGAATCAGGAGGATTTTACGTTGATTTTGAAAGGGTCTATTCCGAAGGTGCTCATGCAGATTTTTGGAGAATAGTCAATAGTCATAATGGAGTATATGATTATGACATCTTGAGAAAAAGCGATAGTAGGTATACTGACTTTGACGCATACAAGAATAAAAAAGTAATTTACTGTAATTTAAGAACGGTTCCTTTCTATGAACAAACTCCTGTTGAACCCGATGTCGTATTATCTGATTTAATAAAAATATTACATCCTAATATTTTGCCTAATCATAAACCTGTTTATTACCATTTGTTAAAATGAAAAGGTACTTTTTACTCTATATAATTATATCAGCAGTAATAGTTTGTTTATTTATGCTGAATATATCTTTAGGAACTATTTCGATTCCTTTCTCATCTGTAATTAAAATTTTAGGAGGAGATAGTTCTCAATCGGAAATATGGCAAAATATTGTTTGGAAATCTCGTTTTCCACAGACATTAACAGCCTTATTTGCTGGTGCTGGCTTATCAATAAGTGGCCTGCAAATGCAAACTATTTTTAGGAATCCTTTAGCAGGACCATCAGAGTTAGGTATCAGTTCGGGAGCAAGTTTAGGAGTCGCCTTTATTATACTACTATCTGGCAATATTGGTGGAGTGGCCCTAAGTCAACTTGGCTTTTTTGGTGAAATAGCTATTTCAATTGCCGCGATAATTGGAGCGATTGTTGTAATGTTAATTATAGTGGCTATTTCTCAGCGAATCAAAGGGAATGTAATACTTCTAATTATTGGTGTTATGATAGGCTATATTGCAACAGCAATAATTGGCGTTTTGAAGTTCTTTAGTAATGATGAAGATGTTAGGGCTTATGTTATATGGGGCTTAGGTAGCTTCTCAAAAGTATCGCAAGGACAAGTTTTTACTTTTGTTTCTATAATGTCAATACTAATTCCTCTCTCATATTTATTAATTAAAACTCTAAATTTAATGTTGTTAGGAGAGAATTATGCCAAAAATTTAGGGTTAAATATGAAGAGGGCTAGATTATGGACAATTTGCTGCTCTTGCATTATAACTGCTATTGTTACAGCATATTGTGGGCCAATAGTCTTTTTAGGTTTGGCTGTACCACACTTATGTCGTACAATTTTTGTATCGTCCGATCATAGAATTTTAATGCCTGCTGTAACACTCACTGGTGCAGGGTTAGCATTACTTTGTAATCTTATAGCTCGTATGCCTGGATTTGAAGGGGCATTACCTATCAATTCTGTAACGGCATTAATAGGAGCTCCAATTGTTATTTCAGTATTATTTAGTAAAAGGAGGAGTGAGTTATATGAATATTAGAGAGTCTATAAAGACAATAGAACTAAGAGACTTAAGCATTGGTTATATACAAAATAAAAATAAAAAAGTTGTTAGCCCTAAAATAAACTGTTCTATATTCAGTGGAGAACTAACTTGCTTACTTGGAGCGAATGGAGTGGGTAAGTCAACTTTACTTCGTACCTTATCTGCTTTTCAGCCGCTACTGGGAGGTGATATAATAATTAATGGCAAAGAAATTACCTCTTATACAGAGAAAGAACTATCTAAAGTAGTTAGTGTGGTGTTGACAGATAAGTTCAATATAAAAAACATGACAGCAAGAGAGCTGATAGGTTTAGGAAGGAGCCCTTATACAGGGTTCTGGGGTGTTTTAAGTCAAGAAGATAGAAATTTGGTAGATGAAGCTATTAGGTTAGTTAAAATTGAAAATCTGGCCGATAGAATGATAGATACTTTAAGTGATGGTGAACGACAAAAATGTTTAATAGCGAAAGCTCTTGTGCAGTCTACTCCTATTATTCTACTTGATGAACCTACTGCTTTTTTAGATTTTCCAAGTAAAGTTGAACTGATGCAATTATTACATAGTCTATCAAGAAAAACGAATAAAACAATATTTTTATCTACACATGACTTGGAACTTGCTTTACAAATAGCCGATAAAATATGGCTTATGGATAAGCAGCAAGGAATAAGTATTGGTACTCCAGAAGACTTGTCGTTAGAGGGAAGATTGAGTCTTTTTTTTGAGCGTAAAGGGATTCTTTTTGATAAAAAAACAGGACTTTTTAGAGTCGATAATGAATTTAAAGCAGAGGTTAAGTTAGAGGGGCATGGTTACATATATGCAATGATTCGTAAAGCATTATCTAGAAATGGAATAAAAGCATCAAGAAATATTGATGCTGAAATATCAATTATTGGTAATGATAAAATGATTAGCATTTTTAAAGGTGATATTAAAGTAGCAGAGGTAAATTCTATTGAAGAATTACTGTATAAAATAGCAAAACTATGATATTAATATTTGGTGGAACAACAGAAGGCCGAGTCTGTGTGAATGTTTGTGAAGAAGCACATCAACCATTCTTTTACTCTACTAAAGGAGATTATCAAGAGGTTCCATTAGTCTTTGGAAAGAAAATAACAGGTGCGTTAGATGTTACAGAAATAGTCTCTTTTTGTGTAGATAAACGCATTAAATTAATTATAAATGCAGCACATCCTTTTGCTGAGAACTTACACAATAATATTGCACTAGCATCAGATAAACTACAAATACCTGTTATAAGGTATGAAAGAGAGTATCCAGAACGAGATAGCTCTTTAATCTGGACGGACTCTTATCAAGATACAATATTGTTTTTAAAAGAAAATAATATAGATAGATTGTTAGCATTAAGTGGCGTTAATACGATAGAAAAATTAAAAAGCTATTGGAAAAACTCTATTACTTGGTTTAGGATATTAAAGAGACCTGAGTCTATAGCTATAGCTCTCCAGCAAGGTTTTCCTGTAGATAACTTAATATATTATAGCCCAAAATCTGACAATATTGCTGAGGTAATAAAAGAACTAGGTCCTCAAGCTATATTTACAAAAGAGAGTGGAGAATCTGGAGGTTTTGAAAAAAAAGTTTCGATATCACGTCAGTTTAAGATACCACTGATTGTAATTAAAAGACCAGTATTATCACCTAATTTTATTTTGGTTTTTGGACCCTATGGACTTCGTAAACAGATTGAAGCTTTGGTACCTGATTATTTTCCCTTAAAAATTGGATATACAACAGGAACTTGTGCTACAGCAGCAGCAAAAGCTGCTTTTATAGGTTTGCTTTCAGGCAAGGCAGAAGATAAAGTAGCTATAACTTTACCTAGTGGAGAACAAGTATTCATAGAGGTAAATCAAGTTAACTTCTCTTTAGAAAGTGCTACAGCTGTAGTTGTGAAAGATGCGGGTGACGATCCAGATGTTACGCACCAGAAAGAAATCGTTGCAGAAGTAAAACTAAACACATCTCATAAAGGGGTGAGATTTCTTCAAGGTGAAGGGGTAGGAGTAGTTACATTACCAGGGTTAGGATTAGAAATTGGTGGACCTGCAATAAATAAAACTCCACGTATGATGATGAAGCGTGAAGTATTTAAAGTAATGTCTCACTACATCGATAAGTTACCTAATGGCTTTAAAACAGGAGTAGATATAACTATATCTGTGCCTGAAGGTAAACTATTAGCTCTGAAAACTTTTAATCCCAAATTAGGTATTGAAGGAGGCATATCAATAATTGGGACATCTGGAATTGTGAAGCCTTTTTCCACAGAAGCTTTTATAGCATCAATTAGAAGAGAAATGCAAGTAACTAATGCACTAGGTTGTAAGCATATTGTAATAAATTCGGGTGCTAAAAGTGAACGATATCTTAAAAAAAAATATCCCTATTTACGCTCTAATGCTTTTGTTCACTATGGAAATTTTATTGGAGAAGCTATTGGTATAGCTCAAGAGTTAGGCTTTGATAAGCTGACGATGGGAATAATGTTAGGTAAAGCTGTAAAGTTAGCTACAGGTGCATTAGATACGCATAGCAAAAAAATAAATATGGATAAGAGTTTTTTAATATCCATAGCAAAAGAGGCAGAGTGTGATGAGCAAACATTATCATACATAGAGAAGATTACTCTTGCACGAGAATTATGGACTATTTTAGGGATACATCATTCTTTTTTCCAACTCGTATTGAGTAAGTGTTATAAAGTTTGCCGTCCACTTTTTAGAGGAAATCTAGAGATTGTATTAATAACTGATGAGGGAGATATTATAACTCGTAAGTAATAATCTCTCCGTATTTAGCACTTTTTTCAAAAGCTTTTATTAAAGGAATATTTTCAAAATATACACGGCTACAAGCAATAACTCCTCCATGTGTAAAGATAGCTACTCTTTTAAGCTGTGTATTAGTTTTTAACGTCTCAAAAAAAGATGTTACACGATTATACATTTCGATAAAAGACTCTCCATTAGGAACTTTGGTGTTAATCCAGTCATTACCCCAAGCTATGCTATCAATGTGGTCCCATTGTTTCATTTCCCAATCTCCAAAATTCATTTCCATTAATTCTGGGATATAATTTATTGTGGAATCAAAACAATGATTGGCTAGTTTTTTACATCTTGTTAAAGGACTAGAGTATATAATATCAAATACTTTATCATTGAGCTTTTCTTTTACAATGTCTGCTTCTTTTTCAAAGGTATTTGTTACTTCTACATCATATTGTCCATAACATACATTTTTAGGGACGTTCACTGAGGTATGTCTTATCAAGTCTATTTTCATATAGTAATATATCTTTGGGTAATTAATAAACCAATATAAAAAGATAATTCACAAAGTAAAAATATAGCACCACAACAATCTCCTGTATAACCTTGAATACGTCTTCTTAATAAATTTACAAGAATCGCAAATACTATTATTGGTAACAACGTCGCTAATAATATTGTCGGTTTATTTATAGATGTTATGATAAGAGGAGATAGGCCGGCAATAGCAGCAAATAAAAGCGACTTTAGGCTCATAGGAACATATACTAGTTTAGCCTTACTTGATTCTTTATCTCTTGCATAAGGTAAATGACGGGATATCTGGGAAGCTAGTAACTTGTTAGAGGTGTCTGCAACCAATATATAAATAAATAAATTATTGTAGGGTAGGTATATAAGAGCTTGATAGTAAAGAAGAAAATAAAAAATTAAGCCTAAAACTCCGTAAACACCAATATGTGAGTCTTTCATGATTTCAAGGACTCGTTTTTTTGTTGTACCTCCTCCTAGACCATCAAAAAAATCGGAGAGTCCATCTTCATGAAGTGCTCCCGTTATAAGTACTCTGAAAATAATTCCACCTAGAATAGCAAAGTGTGTTGGAAGCAGGTAGGAGAGACTCCAAATAGCGCCTATAGTGCAACTAGCCGTAAATAATCCAGCAACAGGCCAAAAGTTAATTGCTTCACTATAGTATTTAACATCAACATTACACCCTTTAATTTTATAAAAAGGAACTCGTGTAAAAAATGACAGGGCAGCTATAATCTCTTTCATAATTAAAAATATTTTGTTACTTCTACATTTTTAAAACTACTCATTTCATTAATCATACGAATAGCAGACTCAACTATTGGATAGGCACATAATGCCCCAGTTCCTTCTCCTAATCGTAAACCCAAATTTAATATAGGCTTTGCATGTAGTGCTTTTAGAACGATAGTATGTCCTACCTCTTTACCTTGGTGTCCGTATATGGCATAAGCTGTAACATGAGGATAAAATTGTTTAGCCATCAGAAGGCAGTTAGTCATAATAAATCCATCAATAAGGATGGTCATACCTAGCTCTGCTGCTTGTAGCATTGCCCCTACAGCTGCAACCATCTCAAAACCTCCAAAATAGCTCATTATTTGGAAAGCATTTAACTCCCCTTTATAATTCTCAATACATTTTGAAAGGACCTCATATTTATGTTGTACTATTTCTCCTGTATGGTCACTACCTGCACCTATACACTCTTTAAGACTCTCTTTAGTGAGTAAGTGCATCCATATAGCCGATGCTGATGTATTTGTAATACCTAGTTCTCCAAAGCTAATAATATTACATCCATTGTTAAAACAATATTTTACCTGTTTAGCTCCTATCTTCAGAGCTTGAATACACTCATCACTACTCATTGCTGCTTGATGTAAATAGTTCGAAGTCCCTTTTCTTATCTTTTGGTGAATAAGATTGGGAGATTGAATGTCAACATCCTTAACAACTCCTAGGTCAACAATTTTTAAATTAAAGTGATGCTGATTAGTTAGAAAATTAACTCCTGCTCCTCCTTTTACAAAATTGACGAGCATTTGATAGGTGATTTCCTGAGGTGATAAACTAACTTTTTCTTCAGCAATACCATGGTCGGATACAAAAACGATATGATGTGGATTTACCAACTTTGGAGAAGTAGTTTGTTGAATCCATGCTATTTGTAATGCTAGTTCTTCTAGTAAACCCAAAGAACCTTTAGGTTTTGTAAGGTTATCTATCTTATTTTGAATAGAGGGTATAATAGCTCTATCTGGTTCTTTTATTTTAAAGTCTAACATATTTAAT
This sequence comes from Bacteroides sp., assembly GCA_030151885.1. Lineage (GTDB taxonomy): Bacteria > Bacteroidota > Bacteroidia > Bacteroidales > Bacteroidaceae > Bacteroides_E. The sequence continues at coordinate 29,570 of JASLCG010000019.1, read as the reverse complement.
CTATTTTACTTTCAAAGGAATTCCTGATACCATCAATATAACTTCATCGGATTTACTTGCAATATATTGATTGAGCCAGCCTTGTAAATCGGTGAATTTTCTTTGAATAGGATTAACTGACATTTCTCCCAAACCAATTTCATTTGTTACAAACACGAATGTAGCATCTTGTTGAGTAAATTTATCAAACTCTAACTTTAGAGCTTGAAGCGAGGTTTCTGTGTCAGACTCTAAATCATAGAAAAAGTTTGTAGCCCATAATGTAATGCAATCAATAACTATCACCTTACCAGCTAAGTTATGCTTACTTAAATATTTTTCTTCTTCAATATTGATCCAAGCATTCGATTCTCTTCTTTTTTTATGGATTGCAATCCTTTTGGCATGTTCTGAATCCCAGACTCTAGAAGTTGCTAGATATACAGGATTATTACTCAATGTTAATGCTAGTTCTTCGGCATAAGTACTTTTACCTGATCTTTGTCCTCCAGTGATTAATGTAACTTTTTTCATTTTCTAAAAAGATGCTTGAAATGAGACGAGTATAATTTGGATAAGCCTTTTCTGTTGTCAATAGCTTCACCAACAACAATCATAGTAGTTAAGGTTAAATTATTGTCTTTAACTATTTGGGCTAGGTTTCTAAGTTCTCCTCTAAATATCTTTTGATCTTTCCATGTTAACTTATAGCAAGCAGCTATTGGAGTAGTGGGTGGGTAGTGTTCCAACAGTTCTTCTTGAACTTTATCAACAATAGAGGCACTTAAAAAAATACACATTGTACTTTGAGATTGTGCCAATAAATGTAATTTTTCTTTTTCAGGCATAGGAGTTCTTCCTTCGCCCCTAGTCAATATAATTGTTTGTACTTTTTCTGGAATTGTAAACTGAGACTGCAACTCCGCAGCAGCTGCTTGAAAAGATGATATGCCAGGAGTAATATGATATGACATATTATACTCATCAAAAAAAGCCATTTGTTCTTGAATAGCACCATAAATACAAGGATCTCCTGTATGTAATCTTACAACTAACAACCCTTTATCATAGAACTGTTTCATTAGCTCAAACTGCTCTTCTAGATTTAAAGAAGCAGAACTTCTTACTGTTGCAGTTGGCTTTGCGCAGTAGGTTAATTCAATAGGAACCAAACTTCCTGCATATAATATAAGATCAGCTTGCTCTAAGAAATATCTACCTTTTACAGATATAAGGTCAGGGTCTCCAGGACCAGCTCCTACAATTTCAATATGTCCACTTCGAACACTTTGAGCATCTTGAGCTACTGCAAATGTAAACTCACTCCCTTTAGTAAGACCACCTTTTTGTTTCTCTACTAATAGAGGCCCGAAATTGGCAGATTTAATAGCAGAAGCTTCAGAAACACTAGGTGATTTTGTAACCTCTAACACTTTTTCTGAAGGATTAGGTACAGGAATGTGTTGCAACTCTTCTTCTGAGTAGATATTAATATTAGAACCAATAAATTCTTCTCTAAGCTCAGTGATTAGATTTTCATCTTTCTTAAGAGTAATAGTTGCAATCGACTTTATTGAATCAACAGCTAATCCTTGGGAGAATAATTCATTTTTAATATTTGAAGCAATGCCAGTAGAATCGCAGTTTTTTCTACACCCTATGCCTAAATTAAGAATTGGAGGATGAAAATAAATTATAGGTAGCTCAATGTCCTTGTATATATAAGGACTAACTGCAATAAGACATGCATATTGTTCTAAATCAATTTCTTTTTCAGAGTAGAATATATCAACATGATGAGGTTTTGTGCGCTCAAGATATGCTGTTCCCTCATCTTTACATGCTAATAATAAGGCAGTCTTTTTTTGATTAGCAAAAGCTATTATTGCGGGGTTAAAACTAGTTTTATTAGTTCTTGTAGTCCAATTAAATCTTTCTCCTAAAGTATCTAATGCCCACAAATTAGCATTATCGCTCTGGGTTGTTATTACAGCCTCGGCTCCCAATATATGTGCTAGTTTAAGTGTTAGTTTGTTAGCCCCACCTATATGACCCGATAACACTGAAATCACATTCTTACCCATACTATCTATACAAATAACAGCAGGATCACTCTTCTTATCTTGAATATGAGGAGCTATTGTTCGGACACAAATACCCATAGCTCCAATAAAAATTAGTGCTTCAGTAGTATTAAATATATTAGACACACATTGGCTAATTGACTCAATGTGTATAGTATCAGGTAAAATATTTGTAGTGTATATTTTACTATTATCAATCTCACTTTTTAATAGAGTAGCAATTGGGTATGCTAGTTCTGAAGTTAATATTATAGCGTATGTCATAGTTCTATTTTTGTAGCTTTAATCACAGTAATTGGATTATACTGTTCTATTTGTACTGTTGTTTCAGATGTTATATTCATTAGTAGCTTTTTAGCCGTGTTTTTGAATTCATTTAAGCTTTTTTCTGAGACTGAGTTGAAAACTATACAACCATTAGGCTTAAGAAAAGAATAACATTTAGTCATAATTTTGTTTAATTCTCCTCCATGGCCCCCTATGAAAATAGCTTCTGGTTTTGGTTCTTGACTAATATCTAGAGATAGGAAATTACCTATGTAGTATTTAATACCTGGGGTTCCCATTTTTTTACTATTGCTTTCCATTAATGCAGCACCCTCTTCACGAACTTCAAAAGATATCACTTTTAAGTGTGGAAATTGTAATTTAGCTTCAATAGAAATAGAGCCTGTACAAAATCCAATATCCCACATTGTTGTTTTTTCTCTCAACTCCATTTCATGTAGTGATAAAAGACGAATTGGCATTTTGGTTATCATCTTATCTCTACCATTTAGCAGATTAAACTCTCTATTTGGTATTCCAAAGGGGCGTTCTTTAACACTTTTCCGAAGAAGTATTATATTATTAGGGTATTCAAATGATCTGTCCTTTATTTCATTAAGTTCATATGTTTGGATATGTTCTCTATCTTTATTACCAAGAAGTTCCCCAACAATAATTCTATAGTTATCATATCCATAGTCAATCATCCTTTGGGCGATGCTATGTGGTGTATGTGTCTTTCTATCGGTCAGAATTCCAATCTTTTCAAACCCCATTATAAGTGCTTCATCAAATTTATCCCATGGTCTGCCTGTTAATGAAACAACGTGCATATCATGGTATGCAAGTAGGTTCTTATGTGCTAAAATTTGTAGAGAGTTGAAGTAAGGTATAATCTGAATATTAGCTTTAGGAAACTCTCTACAGATTGTGTTGCCTAATCCTAAAAAAAGAGGATCACCCGACGCAAATACGACTACCTTAGTATATGTGTTATATGCTTTGAAAGTGTTTTCTAGAGGGATGCAAACATCAATCCATATATGATTACTAGGTAGATAAGTTTGTACAATTTCATAATGACGTTTACCTCCACTAAAAACTGTGTTGCTCTTAATGAGGTTTAATACAGATTCAGGGAACTCTTGCTCTCTGTTATCGTCTAATCCTATTATTATAAATTTCATAATGATATTGCAATTAAGTAAATAAGAATTGATAAGGCTATAGAAAGCACTTCAACTTTAAAATTAATATTAAGTGCTTTCTGCATATCGGCAGTTGTAAGCTCTCTATTATTTTGTCCAATAAGAGGTTTCTTAATTAGCTCTCCATGATAGATGTGTGCTCCTCCAAATTGGCAGTTTATTATGTATGCCAATGCAGCTTCAGGATATCCTGAGTTTGGGCTGATGTGTCTTTTCCCATTTTGAAATACTAGTTTAATCTTATTAATCTGTCCAGATACTAACAACATTAAAAAAGCAGTGAGTCTAGCTGGAATATAATTCGCTATATCATCTATTTTAGCAGCCAAATACCCAAATTCTTTATAGCGTGTGGTTTTATATGCTATCATTGAGTCAAGGGTATTTATCATTTTATAAGTAGCTATACCAGGAATACCTAATAATAAATACCAAAACAATGGAGCTACTACACCATCGCTCAAATTCTCTGCTAAAGTCTCTAAAGCAGCTTTTCTAATCTCTTGCTCATTTAGTTCTGTAGTATCTCTTCCCACGATTCTGGCCACCTGTTTTCTCCCATGCTCTAACGAATCATCTAATGCAAGGAAAACCTCTTTTACCTCTTTTCTTAGTGTTTTTCCAGCTAAGAAAAAATAGATAGCTAGTGTTGCATATACTAAAAATAAATAAGTTGATGTATGAATTAGTAAACTACCTATAATTGAGAAAAATAAAAATACAACAACTATTAAAAAGAGACTTAATAAGGCCCCATTGCGTTTTTGTGAAGGAGTTTTGTTAAGTATTCTCTCTCCATAAGAGATACTTTTTCCAAAAAGAACTATAGGGTGTAAATTTGAATTTGGGTCACCAAAAGACAAATCCATTAACCAACCTATTAATAGTGGAAAGCTAAATACAATTATTTCGTATTGGCCCATAACTTTATAGCTTTAATTAAAAGATTATTCTCGACTCTACTTTGAGAGGCGATTCTAAAATAGGTCTTATCTAAGCCTCTAAAATTGCTAGCATCTCTAATTAGTATAGCATGCTGTTTTAATAAATATTCCTTCAACTCTTTACTATTACCTTTCTGTAGTTTGCAAAGTAAGTAATGAGTGTCGGATGGCATTATATCTACTATATTTAGATGCTCTAACTCCTGTTTTAATCTTTGAGTCTCTTTGAGTATAGTATCTATATCTCCTGTATCTTTACTGTTAATCAAATATTTTCCAGCTTCAATAGCAAGTTGATTTACGCTCCATGGCATTTTAAAGCCTCTTATTTTTTGAATAATCTTAGAGCATCCTGTAATATACCCTAATCTCAAACCAGGAATTGAAAAATGTTTTGTCATAGAGTGAAGTAATATTACATTATCAGTAGTTAGTGCTTTAGAGGTAAGTGTCTTCTCTTTAGAAAAGTATTCGTAAGATTGATCAATAATAAATAGAGTTTTACGTCTTGATGTAATAAGCTCAATCAACGACTCCTTGTTAATAATTCTGCCTGTAGGATTATTAGGATTACAAATCCAAATAAGATCTAAGTCCATTGGTAAATTATCAAGGTTTAAAAAGAAAGAAAGTTTATGCTTATTTATGGAGCAAGCATCTTCGTACTCACTAAAAGTGGGTATTAATATGCCTGTATTAGCTCCTTTATAAGTTTGTGCTATTAAATATATAGCTTCAGTAGCACCATTTGTAATAAGTAGATTATCCTCTTCTATGTTCTCTTTTATAGCTAAACATTTCCGAAGAGACTCAGCCTCTGGCTCTGGATAAGAGTGAATACACTTCATCTTTTCAGATAGAAAAAGTCGTAAATTGCTATAATCTTTATGACGATCTACATTTGAACTGAAGTTGTATTTAACTACATATTTTTGACTATATAAATCATCTCCATGACCTTGTATCATAATTTAAACTCCTTTACGCATTATCTCATAGATTTTATCTATATCTACATAGCTTCTGATGTGATGAGCTAATTTATCGTATTGTTCTTCTTTGAAAGTTTCGATATCAATAGGTTTTTGATTCGCTTTATCTTTGTATGGTGCCAGTATATATTCAATAACAGAAGAATTGTCTAGTATTCCATGAATATAAGTTCCAAAGCATTTTTCTGATAAAAATACTCCTTCGTTATCTCCATTAGAAAGTTTGTTCAGTGGTTTTATAGACTTATCAAGTACTGAAGTCCTTCCCATGTGTATCTCATACCCTTTTAATAGATTTGTGTTTTCTAAAAAATAAAAGGAGGTCTGTCTAGTTATTTTATCTCCTTCAAGATTAGTTGATGTAGGTAGAATTCCTAATCCTGGTATTTGGCTAATATCGCCCTCTACATGCTTTGGATCCTTAATCTCTTGGCCCATCATTTGGTACCCACCACAAATCCCTATAATAGATTTATTGGCTTTATATGCACGAATAATACTCTGTGCGACTCCATTCTTTCTCAGCTCGTACATATCTGATATTGTATTTTTACTGCCAGGCAATATTATAATATCAGCTTTTTCAATCTCTTCGGTGTTGTTAGAGTAAAAAAGGTGTACTCTTGGGTCTCTTTCAAGAACATTAAAATCTGTGTAGTTAGATAAATGTTTGAGAAGTATTACTACAACATTAATTTTGTTGAGGCTTGCGAGCATATGCTTTGATTCTAAGACAACAGAATCTTCCTCTTCTATATGAATGTCAGTGTAGTAGGGCAATATACCAAGTACGGGAATATTACAAGTCTCTTCTATTATTTTTTTACCAGATTCAAAAAGTCTAATATCACCTCTAAACTTATTGATAATAACTCCTTTTATTAACTTTTGCTCATCAGGCTCTAATAGTTTAATTGATCCATATATTGAGGCAAACACTCCACCTCTATCAATATCAGCAATCAATATTACAGGGCTTTTAGCATATTTAGCCATAGAGATATTAACTAAGTCTATGTCTTTGAGATTAATTTCTGCTATGCTTCCAGCTCCTTCTAATACGATAGGGTTGTATTTTAGTGCAATTCTATCATAAGCTTTTTGTACTGCATCTCTTAGCTCTGATCTTCCTTCTTTTCTAAAGTAACTATAGGCACTTTGGTTGCCAACTACTTTTCCATTTAAAACAACTTGAGAGGATTTATGACCTGATGGTTTTAATAGAATTGGGTTCATATCAGTTTCACAAGGTATCTGAGCTGCTTCTGCTTGAACAGCTTGAGCTCTTCCAAGTTCTAATCCATCAGTAGTAATGTAAGAGTTTAAAGCCATGTTCTGAGCTTTAAAAGGGGCTGGATGGTAACCGTCTTGCTTTAATATTCTACAAAGTCCAGTAGCAATAATACTTTTTCCTACGTCACTACCTGTTCCTGCTAACATTATAGGATGCATTTTCTTTTGAATCATAATAAGTTATTTATACATCTCTACCAGGACGTAGTTGTTCGGCATCGTTAAAAGTTAATATGGCATTTGTCAGGGTTGCAGCTAAATTACTCCCTCCTTTTCTTCCTTCAATAATTATTTTTGGGATGTTTTTAAAGGGTTTGACCATATGTTTAGATTCTTGTACATTGACAAAACCTACTGGTGCAGCAATAACTCCTGCAGGGTTGGCTTTGCTGTTTTTTATAAGTTTACATAACTCCATAAGTGCAGTTGGTGCATTTCCAAATACATATAGAGCATCTGGATGTTCTTCTACAGCTAATCTTATACCAGCTTGTGTTCTGGTAACTCCAAGCTCTTTAGCTAAAACAGAAGTTCTATTATCATTTAAATAACAAAGTGTTTCTACACCCAATCGTTCTAAAGCTCCTTTTCTTATTCCTGATGAAGCCATTGTTACATCAGTAATAATAGTCTTGATCTTGCCTGTATTAAACAACTCATAAAGATTCTCCACAGCTTGATCATCTACGGTCAATATATTTTCCATCTCAAAATCAGCTGTGGTATGTATAGCATGTAATAGCGCCCATTTTTTTCCTAGTGAAATGTCCTTGTTTTGAAGTTCACTTTCAATAGTTTTAAAACTATTAATCATAATACTCTGTCCTATGCCAATAGAGTTATCTTCTTCTGCTCTATAATAACCTCTTGGAGTGATTATATGATTAAGAGATGTATATGACTGAGAGTTTCCTATGATTATTATAGTAAACATATCTACCTTTTCAATATCTAATTCAGCTAGTGTGGTGACTTCAATACTTTGTTCATCTCTTCCTGCTTGTCTAACATAACCAACAGGTGTGTTTGAATTACGTTCTTGTAAAAATATTTCTAGAAGTCTATTCAGTTGCCAATATCTACCTTTACTTTTAGGATTATAAATAGCTGTTACAAAATCTGCAGATGCAGCAGCATAAATTCGTTTTTCAATAGTCTGCCAAGGAGTCATAAGGTCAGACATTGATATTATACAAAAATCATGGCCAATGGGAGCCCCTAGCAATGAAGCAGCCTTTTGAAAAGCACTAATACCTGGTAATACTTCTACTTCAATAGAACTATTACGTTCTATTTTCATTTCGTATATTAAAGGAGCCATTCCGTAAATACCTGCATCACCAGAACTTATAACACATACAATATTACCATTCTCTGCGTACTTAAAAGCCTCTTCAGCTCGTTCTTTCTCTTTGCGCATTCCAGTATCTACACACTTGGCATTAGGTTTTACAATATTTTCTATAAATTGGAAATAGTATTTATATCCTACAACAACATCTGCAATTTTTATAGCGTTTAAAACAGCAGGAGTTATATCTTCTAGAGATCCAGGTCCTATACCAGCGACTATTATTTTTCCGATTGACATATTGTTTTATTCTTGTTTTTCTTAGTTATACGTTTTAAGTAATTTAAACTTAGTACTATGCCTGTAATACACACAGTAATACATCCAATAGCTAGTATCCATATTGTTATAGTCCATAAAATAGGCTTTTCTATAAGCCACTGTATATGTAGGTAATGTGGGGCTTTAAAAAGCCACTTTCTAGCTTTCCTGTTTTTGTCAAGATGTGTAACCTTTCCTGAGTCTTGAACAATATAGTATAAGTTTTTATCAGGACTTTCTACCTCAACACGGTAAACAGGAAGTGCTAAGTCTCTTTTCCAAGGTAAATAATATTCTTCATATTTATCTAGTAGATCTATATTGAATTTTGCAGTATCTCCATGTATTGTCAAAATTGCATTAGAGATATCTTCAAAGCTTAGGTTAAGTTTAGTAACCGTTTTTTCATTAGTTGCATCGAAGGTTACAAATTGCTCACCAATAATCGTTTGATAAATGGGTTTATTATGAAAATACCCCCACTGAATACTTTTTGTATCTGGATAGGCATTGATAATTTTTCGATAGTCTAACTTGAAATCCTTAAGGTTTATAGATTTTCCAGAAAAAACCTTAGTATATGGATATGTATGTTGAGTTTTTACTAGCCACTGAGGAGTTTTTCTTAAAGCCATCATACCACTTATGGCCCAAAATAATAAGAAAAAACTAAAAATAATGCCTAGTGTATTATGCCATTTATACCAGCTCTTTTTATAAGGAGATGACACTTTTCCAGTTCTTCTATAACGTTTGTAAAAAGCTCTCACACCTAATACAACACCACTTATGCACGTTATAAAACATAATGTCGCTAGGGTTGTAAGGGTGTTTATCCATGTTTGTGTATCTCTTCTAAGTGCTGGTATGTATAGTTTATGAGGTATAGAACCCACATAAGCCCACATACGCTCTTCTTTATTGGTAAACTGTTGTACTTCTCCATTTCTTGAAGAGATGTACAACTGATGTTTTTTAGTATCATTAAAGGATATTTTATAGAGAGGGAGCTCTTTTAGATACTTATTATACATGGTCCAAATATCTCTCTTTTGCAATGTATCTATCTTTAAAATAGGTGCATTAACCCACTTAGCAGCTATCTTCTCTATTGCATTTAAATCGACTTCAGGAGTCTTATTATACGGTTCTTCTGCATAGAATCTATGCTCTTTATCCTTTGTTGTAATATCAAATACAGGAACTCCATTAAATTGACTGATTTCTATTTTTTTTATTCCTTCTAATGGATAAGAGTCAATAGGTAGAAGATTACCTATAATATTTTCTGCATTCTTGTTCTTGAGTTTTTTATCAACATCAGGAAAGGAGTGATATATTAATACAAGCCCAGTAATGAACCACATCAGGAAGAGAAGACAAGTAGTAACTCCTAATATCCTATGTATAGTGTAAAAAAACTTTTTCATGGTAATTGTATATTATTCAAGTACTTCTCCTGTTGTTTGATAAAGTCTTTTCTTATCAAGAATCTCTCTCTTTTTATGTTCCATCATAAAGAGAGCTTTAGAAACGTATAAGTTTAAAATATTATCATGTTCTCCAAGTCCTTTTAAATCTATATTAACCGAATATCCCTCTTTTGTAATATCATCTTTCCAGTCTGTTGCAATGTCATTTTTTGCATGTTCTCCAGCTACAAACATCAGAGGAATTAGTGTTACGACTTTATTATTAAGAGCTTTTAGCTGTTTTTTTGCATGTTCAATGCTTGGGTAGCCCTCTATAGTTCCTACAACGCAATTATCATATTGTTTTGATTTAAACATATAATCTAGCATAGCATATTGTGCAGTACTAGGGTCATAAGTTCCATGGCCAATAAAAAGATAAGACTGATTGGGATTAATATCTTTAGTAAGAATAGTTATGAGTTGATCATAGTCTTCAGGAGTATAAAGTAGGGGAGTACTTAATCTAATATCTTTAAATAATTTACTAGATTCGGCAATGTTTTTTTCTATAGATTCCATTTCTACCCCATTAATGATGGTTGTAGGTTGCACTATAACTCTAGTATATCCAGCTTTATAAAGATTGTTTAGCATCTCTTCTGGATTGTATTTTATAACACCTCTTTCTGCTAGTCTCTTAATAATAATTCTAGAGCTATATGCTTCAAACACATCTACTCCTTTTGGAGTAAATGTGTTTTTCATTTTCTTGTTAAGAACATCAATCGTTTTGTTACGAGTATCTGTATGCGTAGTACCAAAATGTACAACTAGAATGGCGGCCTTTTCATTAGCGCTCATGTCTTTTAATAAGTGTACATGCTCATATTGGTTTCCAGAATGGGCATATAGTACTAAAGAAGATAAGAGTCCTAGTATAAATGTATATTTTCTTAACATAACTTACTTGTTAAAATTAAGTGTTATACTTGCTACGAGAGATATTCCAGGAGAGTATGTAGCGTATCTTAATCCCCAATAATTATCATCTTTAAAATTGAAAATGTTTTCAACTCCAATACCTAAAATTGGAGTAAAGTGTTTAACTCCTTTAAAACGATGCGTTGTATTTATATTCCAAAGGTTGTAACTTCTAGCATTATTATCTACCATAACTTTATTAATAACTATTTGGTTATAATAGGTTTTAGCTTGTATTCTTCCATTGAAGTTTATATTTAAGTTATATTTAGCCCAATCTTTTCCATAATTTAAATTCACAGTACCTGTATGTCTGCTAGTTGCCTCTAAATTAGTTTTAGTATCAGTATCTTTGGCATCTAAGTAACTGTAATTACCCCCTAAAGAAAGTCCTTCACAAAGTTGAAATTTAAGACTGATATCAAAACCTCTTGTTCTAGCTTTAGCAACGTTCTCATATTTATAGTGATTACCAGGTTGTTCAGGAAACTGTTCATTAATAGTTTTACGCTGTATAATATCATTAATAAAATTAATGTATGCTGTTCCTGAAATCATAACAAAGTTGTTGAAGTACTCTAAGTTTACAGAATAAGAGTTTGATTTTTCAGGTTTTAAATCTTTATTAGGATGGTTAATTGTAGAACCTCCCATGTTTTCTGATTCGTAGTACATTTCTGCCATATCAGGAGCCCTGAATCCAGCCGAATAGCTAGTTCTAGCATTGAAATGTTCTCCAGAATACATTAATGATAGGCTAGGAATAAAACGGTTATTAAACTCTTTATGATGTAATGCTCTAAAACCAGCAGTCACTAAAAAGTGTTTATTAAAAAACTTCATTTCATCTTGCGCAAAAAGGGCTGCTGTGTAAGCAGACTTATTTGTATCTAATTTACCAGGACTTTTTAGCTGCTCATTTACAAAATCTAATCCAGTGCTTAATTTATGTTGTTTACCAAGGTTAAATAGTCCCTTTAAAGTTGTATTTGTAAATCTTTGGCGCTTAGATAAGTTTTTATCTCCTATTTTCTTATGTTCTTTTTCATAATCTTTAAAGTAATCTTTAGAGTATTCATAATTATCAAAATAGGTTTTTAGGCTGATATACCCTAGGTCTTCTAACTTATAACTAGCATTTGCCCCGACATTAAAGTCTTCGTAAGCCATATTATAATAATAAGTAGGTTCACTGGCTTTTCTTCTAGTTTTTCTCTGATAATAATTACCTGTTATGTTCACTGTTAAATTATCGATGGGTTTAAAAGTGTACTTTTGTCTCATTATATCAGAATAGTATCCAGTCATAGCCTGTTTTTCAGTAGGTTTATGAGAGCCATCTTTCTTAACTATCTCCTCAGAGTTTAATTGCCATCCTGGAGTCTGTTTTCTTTCGTAAGATATCTGAGTTGAAAGAGACGATGTTTTCGCCGCTACATTAATAGTTTGGTAAAACTGCTTGTGTTTAGATATTCTTGTGGTTGAGTTTAAATCAAAAGCATCCTGAGGACTTTGAGTGATGATATTAATAACGCCTCCCATTGCTTCAGAACCATATAATGCAGATGAAGCTCCTCTCACAACTTCTATTCTTTTGACCTTGCTCATATCAATGCGGCTTAAATCACTTTGGCCACTAGTATCGCCGTAAATACGATTACCATCTACAAGAATTAATACATTTCTTTTGCCCAGTCCATTTAAAAATAGTCCTAAATGTTCGCTGTAATTTACTGATGAGTTTAAGTCACTAAGAGCTTTCTCCATAGAAACAACACCAATATCTTTAATTTCTTTAGTATTAAAAACTTGGGTTTGTACTGGCACATCTTTAAGACGTGTATGAGAACCAGTTCCAGTAACAACAACCTCTGATAAATTAAAAGGACTATCTTGAAGAGTTATAATAAGTTTTTCATCCTTACGTATTTTATCTAATTGGACTCTTTTATCTTGAAAGTTCATGGCATGTGCACGTAGCACTAACTTAGATTGAGGTTCGTATTTCAATTGAAAAGAGCCATCTTCTTCAGTAATAGTTATATAGCTACTACCTTCAATAGCTACTGTTGCATCAGGAATAGGACGTCCATTTGATTTTTTGACAACTCCGATAAGAACTGATTGAGCAGATAATAAGCTTACAGTACAGCATAATAATGCTGTAATTAGCATTCGTTTGTGCATATGAAATGAATTATTAAGGTTAAATACTACATCTTTAGCCCCGAAGATGTTATTTTCTTTAAATACTTGGCAGGTTTCCTGACTTGCTTTATTATTGAAAGCCTTCCCATTCTTATTTTTAGCTATAGAACAGTGGCAAGAAGATCAATAACTTTGATTGAGCACACAGTAGCGGGCACTGTTTTGGTTTTGCACCAAATTCCCTTTTATATTTCAAAGCGAATGCTTTAAATATCACCAAGTATAGCAAAGGTAAAATAAATCAATAAATATTAATTAAATATTTCTTTAATATTTTCACTCTTCATTAATAGAGCTTATTTTTGATAAGTAAACAAAAGAACGGACTGATGAAAAATGCTATGAAATCTAATTTTTTAATAGCTGCAGCCAACTCTGGTGCAGGAAAAACGACTATAACTTTAGGTTTGCTTCAGTTATTGGCCAGCAAAGGTTATAAAGTTCAACCTTTTAAGTGTGGACCTGATTATATAGATACCAAGCTTCATAGGTTAGCATCTGGAACAGACTCCATAAACCTCGATCTATTTTTATCGTCCAAGAACCATGTAAATCAACTATTTAACAATTATAGTGCAACATCAGATATCTCTATTGTAGAGGGCGTAATGGGACTTTTCGATGGGTATGAAAAAATGGAGGGCAGTGCTGCAAGAATTGCAGAGTGTATTGATATACCTATTGTTTTAGTTGTAAATGCAAAAGCAACTGCCTATTCTGTCGCAGCATTATTATATGGCTTTAGAAACTTTCATAAAAAAATTAATACAGTAGGTGTAATTTTTAATATGGTGAGCTCTGAATCACACTATCAATTTTTGAAAGAAGCTTGTAAAGATGTTGGTATAGTGCCCTTAGGATATCTTCCTAAAAATGAACAGCTAGTTATTCCTTCTAGACATTTAGGTCTTAATACAGATGATAGAAAAGAGATTTTACAGGTAATTGATTTAATAGCTAATGAGCTAAATAAATATATTGATATTGAAAAATTATTAGATATAACTAAAACTGATAAAAAAAACATCAGTATTAGTGTCCCTAAAAATGAAAAACCTCTAATGAAAAAAATGGCTGTAGCTTCCGATGAGGCTTTTAATTTTTTATATCCTGTTAATATTGATGTCTTACGCTCTACATATAAAATAGAATACTTTAGTCCTATTCATGATGTAAATATACCTGAAGATATTGATTTAATGTATATTCCTGGTGGTTATCCAGAATTATATGCAGAAGAGTTAAGTATGAATCACAGTATGTTGAAAGCTATTAAATCTTATGTAGAGCAAGGTGGAAAGGTTTACGCAGAGTGTGGTGGTATGATGTATTTATCATCCAATCTTGTAGTAAACGAGAAAAAATATCCTATGGTTGGAGTATTTAATCAAGAGGCTTTGATGGAACCTATGAAGCTTAAATTAGGTTATAGATATTGGGAATCTAGTAATGGCAAACTATTTAAAGGGCATGAGTTTCACTACTCTCACATAGATTCGAGCTTGAAATCAATAGTGCAACAATATGGAGCTAGAAAGCAAATGGTAGATACCAAGTTGTTGAAATATAAAAATGCAATAGGTGGATATACACACCTATATTGGGCAGAAGAGAACTGCTTAGAAGATTTATTTAAATTATAAAGGAGGGTATTATGGCTGTTAGAATATATACAAAAGGTGGAGATAAAGGTAAAACTTCTATTCATGGTGGGGAACGTGTAGATAAAGATGATATTCGTATTGAGGCTGTTGGTACTTTAGATGAGTTTAACAGCTTAATTGGGGTAGTACGTTCATTTATGCTAGATGATGATGAAAGGCATACAATTCTTTACAAAGTTCAATATGATATGATGATAGTGATGTCTTTGATAGCTACTCCATCAGAATTAAGGGAAAATAATCCTAATAAATTCGATACTCAATCAATTAATAATATTGAAACCTATATTGATAATATTGTTGATTCAATGCCTGAAAATGACTATTTTATTTTACCAGGTGGGACTACCATATCAGCACATTTGCAGTATGCTAGAACGGTTATAAGAAGAGCAGAACGGAGATTAATAACACTTAATAGAGAAGATAAAATACCAGAGGAAATTTTAGTTTATTGTAATAGATTATCAGATATGCTTTTTGTAATGGGAAGGTATGATATGCTCTTAAATGGGAAAGTAGATGAAAAGTGGCATAAATTTCTATACAAGAAGAAAATAAAAAAAAGCTAATCAGTTCTTATTATAAGAATTATATATTGATTGCTAATCAATTTTCTATCTTTGTCTATTCAACAATAAGGCATTTAATAGAATTTAATATGATTAATAAATATACAATGCTAGGTGCTATGTATAGGTATGAAATAAATAGCTATACTTGGAGCCAAAAGAAAATAGAGTCAACATTTTTAGAAACTACAGCTACTAGAAATTTTATTACTAGAGCATTAGTTAAAAGAGATGTGCTTAAAAACTTCAATATTGTAGATAAAAACTCTTGTTTATCTATTATAGAAGACTTTTTTAGGCAATCTACTATAGAAAACCCAAGTTTATTAGTATTGTATCATTTGTGGAATAGATACGATAAGTTACTAGACCTTCAGACTATTAATGAAGCTTTATCTAAAGAATTTGATTTTAAAGATATTGTCCAATCTTATTATACTGAAGTAATAGAGCTTTCTCCATATTCTATTGAAGTAGAAGATTATGAAGAGTCTTTAAAAGAAAAATTAAAAACACTGTGCAATGGTGGTCAATTGAATCATTATATTGAATTCTTTAAAACATACAATTGGTTAATAAGATTATCAGGGTCATCTTTATTGCTTGGTTATGATATTTCTAGAGCGGTAGAAATTATAACAAAATCTACAACTGCTGGTTATTTATCAAGCTCGGATTGCGACTTGTTTTTAAATCGAATTGGGCATGTTGTAAAGCAGAGATTCAATTCATGGGAACAGTATTTTGCTAGTTGTTTACTAGGAAAAGTGTTTTTGATGTATGATAGCTCTGACTTTAACTTAACAAAGCTTAAAGAGTCTAATTATATAAAAGCTGTTTATGGACTATCAAAGTCATCAAATAGAATTCCTTTGCTATCTGGATTATGGCCAAATAGTAATCTCATAGGGTTCTCTAAAGTTATAGATAGATTCTTTCACTTCGATGTGTACGAAGATGAATCGCATTTAAATGATTATGTACTGCGACCAGATGAAGTGACAGCTATTGATCTATTTAAGCATGTAGTTTTTGAGCCAGCTATTAAATTAGGGGTAGGGTGTTATTTCTCAGCATCGGATGAAAAAGGAAACTTTTATCATCCATTAATGGCTGTAGGAAAACGTTTTATATTTTGGGATGTAATCGCTAGAAGAAACCATAAATATAATATAGAAACTAGTATTGATGAAATACCTTTCTTGATGACTAATCAAGCTACATTTACGAATAAAGCTGTATATATATTCGAGCGAAAAATGCTAATCAAAAGAGATTTGATTCCCATTAAGTGGGCAGATGTTCAATTTAGTTTTAAAGTAGGTTATTCATGTGAGTTTATTAACGTCTATATAAATGGTCATAAAGTGGGTTATCTTCCACTATATTTATCTCGAATAGGGGTAGAAAACGATAGTGAGCTATTTAGAATGAGCGATGTTAAATTAAATGAGCTCTTTAAGAAAGAAGAATCTATTTTATTAGAAAAGTTATTTAATGATATACCTAATCGTTTGTAGAATATTCTTGTTTAGGATATTTAGAGAGCAATAGGAAATATATTTATATAGATAATATTCATGAATACAAGTTACAATTGTAGTGTATTTATATTGAATACATTGATATCGTATAAAAATAAAATTAAAGGTAAATACTGTTTGAGTTCTACTCTTAGAGTAGTTAATGCTTTTGAAATTCTATAATTGACTAATTGTGGAGAGACGTTTAGTATATTAGCGATTTGTTTATAAGTCATCCCTTTTTCTCTACTCATATAAAAGGTTTCTCGATACTCAGTAGGAAGTTTTGAAAGAGCTTCTTTAAATTTTTCACAAAGCTCATTATAGTTAATTAAATCGGGTGTAAAGATTCTATTTTCATCATATTGTTGTTTGATTTGATCTAGTACTTTACGCTTAATTTTACTATGTCTTATTACATCAAGAGATTTGTTTTTTACAACTGTAAACAACAGTGAGCGAAGGCTGTAGCTTGGAAGTAAGTTAATTCTATTTTCCCATATCCAAGTTAAGGTATCTTGAACAACATTTTCAGCTTCTTCAAAAGGAATAAACTGTGCACTATAGCTACATAAAGGCTTGTAATACTCTTCAAACACTAGTCTAAAAGTTTTCTCACAATTATGGTTTAGGGCCACAATTGTTGAAAAATTAGTTTTTACTGTGTGTCCGCTATTTTCAGTCATAGATTAGATTCTGTCTTTAATTTTCAACATAAAACTACTGTAATATTTAACTAGAAACAAAGACTTATTATAAAATTTCTACTTTGTTTAATATTTAACAGTTTGCAGTTAGTTGATTATATTTATTAAACGTATATGTATTATAAGGCTATTTTACTGCTTTTAACTTACTAGTTTTATAATAGAGTATTTATGGTTTTTAAATTTTATAAATATATAGTTGAGTTAATAAATCTTAAATAGAGATGATGTCTTTAATTGAAATAAAAGTAAAAACGTAATAGTATTATAAGCAGCAAAAACAGAGTATGGATTTAGATAAAATTTGGGACTACATGGGTGATAATCCAAGTCAAAAGATAATAGACGAAGTTGAATCTTGGAGTCAAGAGGCTTTAGAAAATAGAAATCTATTAGAGGAGATATACTGCTTAAAGCAATTATATGATACAGTAAATGCATATGAAAATGCAGATGTGATAGCTGCATATAATAAAGTGATGAACCGTATTAAACCGAATAAAATTGATTGGTTCAAAAAGAAACTATTATCCCCAGTAGCAGCAGTTTTTATTGGATTTATAATAATTTCTAGTGTTTTTGGGTTAGATAAATTAACCATGCAAAATCACCGCTTCTTTACGTTGGCTGGAGAAAAAGCTGGACTAGTATTACCAGATAAGTCAAATATAATAATGAACTCAGAATCAGAGTTATCATATAAAACTTCTCTATTTGGATTTAACAGAGTTGTTAATTTAAGGGGAGAGGCGTTCTTTAGTGTTTCAAAACGTAAATTTAATTGTTTTGAAGTATTGGCACAGGGAATTAAGACACGAGTATTAGGGACTGAGTTTAATCTTCGATGTAGAGATGAAGAAGGTCGGGTAGTGACTACACTATTAACAGGTTCTGTTGAGGTGGAAATTCCTTCTGTAGCAGAAGCCATTCGATTAGTACCAGGTCAAAGTATAACGATTAATACAAAGAACAAAGAATATGTAATAACGGAAGATGCATATGTGCATGATTACAAACTATGGATTGAAGGGAAAATGGACTTTAAACAAGCACCATTATACTATATATTAAGTACTTTAGAAAAACACTACAATGTTAAATTTTATTATGCTGATGAGGCCTTAAAGCATATTCGATTTACTTGTGTTCTGTCGACAGATAATAGTGTTGAACAATTGATAAAAGTGCTCTCACTAACTAATAAAGTCGTGTTCGAAAAGCAGGATAATAATTCCTATTTGATAACTGATAAATAGTATAGTTAAGGTATAGTGACCTTATATTAAATTACTAATGAATTAACACAAAAAGCATGTTTATTAAATGTAGAAAAAGCATTATTCGGCTTTTCTTATTGCTTGCCTTATGCCTAAATTATGGGCTAAAAGTATATGCACAATCGGAAAATAAAATAACGCTTAGAGTTACAAATGTAACATTAGATCAAGCCTTACAAGATATTGTAAAGCAAGTACCATCACTTTCAGTAGTTTATAGCGATGTAGATATAAATAAAGGCATACTTGTCTCTGTCAAAGTAGAGAACGAAGACATAGAGGTAGCCTTAAATCGAATCCTTGAGCATACAAATTTATCTTTTTCATTGTATGATAAATATCTGGTGTTAAGTAAACGAATAAATTTAAATCAAAATCCTATAAATCAAAAAGAAACAACTTTTAAAGGGGTTGTAATCGATGAAGATGGCGAGTCTTTAATTGGTGCATCAATATTAGTGAAAGGAAAACAGACTGGTACCATAACTGGGGTTAATGGAGATTTTATAATTCAAGCTCATAAAGGTGATGTTTTACAAGTTTCTTATATAGGTTTTAATACGAAAGAGGTAAAAGTTGCCAATAAAACAAATCTTAAGATTATATTAGAACAAGATAATAAGTTATTAGATGAGGTTGTTGTAACTGCTCTAGGTATTAAAAGAGAGGTAAAGTCTTTAAGTTACAATGTTCAGGAGATTAAGTCTTCTGGTGTCAATAAAGTAAAGGATGCTAGCTTTGTAAATAGTTTAGCTGGTAAAATTGCTGGGGTGACTATAAATCAGAGCTCAACAGGAGTAGGAGGTTCTACTAGAGTAGTTATGCGTGGTACTAAGTCGCTTTTTGGTGATAATAATGCTTTGTACGTATTAGATGGTATACCAATGCCTGGTTTAAGGACTAAACAGTCGGATAATTATTATGAATCAACAGAGATTTCTGACTCGGATGGTATATCAAATATTAATCCAGATGATATTGAAAGCATGTCAGTATTGACAGGTGCATCTTCAGCAGCTTTATATGGTAATAGAGGAGCCAATGGTGTTATTTTAATAACAACTAAAAAAGGTATAGTAGGAAAGCCAAAAGTAAGCTACAATCATAGTACTAGTTTTATGAATCCTTTTGTAACACCAGATTTCCAAAACACCTATGGCAGAAAAGAAGGAGAGTTTAAGAGTTGGGGTGATAAATTGGCTAATAAATCATCTTATGATCCGTTAGATTTTTACCAAACAGGATTTAATGTGATGAACTCTGTGGGTGTATCTACAGGTAGTGATACTAATAAAAGTTATATATCAGTAGGATCTGTAAATTCTAAAGGAATTGTTCCAAATAATAAATACAATCGCTATAATTTAACCTTACGTAATTCGGCTGAGTTAATAAAAGATGTTTTGGAATTAGATATGAGTCTTTATTATATCCACCAAAATAATCAAAATGGTATAGGCCAAGGAATGTATTATAATCCTATTGTCCCTGTGTATTTATTTCCCCCGAGTGATGATATAAATAAATATGTTGTATATGAGCGTTATAACGAAGAGAGAAAATTTAAAACTCAGTATTGGCCATATGGAAATCAATCGTTAGCAATGCAAAATCCATATTGGATTATAAATCGTAATAAGTTTAATACGAAACGTAATCGCTATATTTTATCAGGAGCTCTTAAATGGAATGTTACTGATTGGATGAATATTATTGGTAGAGTTCGCTTAGATAGGAGTAATAGTGATTTTGAGAGAAAATTATATGCTTCAACAGATGGTTTGTTTGCTAAACCTAAGGGTAACTGGATGAATCAAACAGAAACAAATGAAGCTAACTACTTAGATTTCTTAGTTAACATTGATAAAAAAATAGGTGAAGATTTTCGTGTTATGGCTAATGTAGGAGGTAGTTTCTATGATGAAAAATATAAAATGGATGGTATTGAAGGCGAGCTATTGAAGGTCCCTAATTTCTTTCACCCATCAAATATGGCTCAGACTGAAACCAATAATTCTAGAGCTAAACTACATACACAAACACAGTCTTTTTACGGAAAAGCTGAAGTGAGCTTTAGAAACTTTATCTATTTAGATGCAACTGGTCGTATTGATTATTTTTCAACTCTATTAGGTACGGATAAGAAGTATGTAGTCTATCCATCAGTTGGGTTATCTGTAGTGTTATCAGATATTATTCCTATTTCAAAAGACATTCTATCTTTCTGGAAACTTAGAACATCTTATGCGCAAGTAGGTAATCCTCCTAGTCCATACTTGACTTACCCAAGTGTACCACTAGAGGGGGGAAACGCAACAGCCGGAACATTTACTGCAGCTACACATTTGAAGCCAGAAATGACAAAGTCATTCGAATTAGGTATAGATATGAGTTTCTTTAATGGAATGGTTAATTTTTCAGGTACTTATTATAACTCAAATACTTATAATCAACTATTCCGTTATAAGCTACCTCCAAGTACAGGTTATAGTTACTCGTTTGAAAATGCAGGTAAAGTTAATAACTGGGGGCTAGAATTGACTTTAGGCTTTAATAATAAATTTGGTCCTGTAGAGTGGAACTCAAATCTAATCTATACATTAAATAGGAATAAAATTAAAGAGTTATTACCAGATTATATTACTGATAGACAGACTGGTGCAGTAGTGAAGGCGCCCGCTGAATTTGAGGTGGCTGGAGCTGAATCGTATCGTATGATTCTTAAAAAAGGAGGTACGATGTCGGATATTTATGCTTCAAAACTACGACAAGATTATAAAGGATATATTTTGTCTAATAATGGTGTAGAACCTGATGCAAATAACTTCATAAAAGTAGGCCAAGCAGCACCTCTATATAATTTAGGCTTTCGTAATAGTGTTTCGTATAGAGGATTTGAGCTTGACTTTTTAATCGATGCAAGAGTTGGTGGAGAGGTAGTTTCAGCAACACAAGCAATGATGGATCAATTTGGAGTATCAAAAACTTCAGCTCAAGCACGTGATAATGGTGGAGTGAAAGTAAATAATGGGCTCCTAAATGCTGAGTCTTATTATAATGTTGTAGCAGGTGGAAAAACAGGTTTGTTGGCTCATTATACATATAGTGCAACGAATGTACGTTTAAGAGAGGTGTCATTAACTTACAAAGTACCATCTTCCTTATTTAATAATAAAGTGAATGTTGCGATATCATTGACAGGCAGGAACTTATTAATGTTTTATAATAAAGCACCATTTGACCCTGAGTTAACAGCTAATACAGGAACTTATTATCAAGGATTTGACTTTTTTATGCCTCCTAGTTTAAGAAATTTAGGCTTTGGTATAAAAGTTAATTTTTAATCAATTCTATAATACAAGTGATTATGATATTAAAAATAAATAAATGGTTCACTACCATAATGTACTTATGCATATTACTTCCTATATCTAGTTGTATGTCGGATTCATTAAATCAAGATCCCGATAAAATAATGGAAGAAGAACTTAATAAAGATAACTTATGGGGGACATATTTAACTACTATGCAGCGTAAAGTGATATCAGAAGTTGTGAATGATTTTCAGCGCTCAGATGATTTGTTTGGAAATATGTATGCTGGTTATTTCTCTGGTACAAACAATTGGGAGGGAGGTGCCAATGGTACGACGTATTCTTTCCCTGGACATTGGATTGATACTCCATTTAGAATTGCATTTGTAGACTTGATGTCGCCATGGAATATTTTACGTCAGAAGGTCGACTCTACATCTGTATTATTTGGAGTCGGAGAAATTGTTAAAGTAGCTGGATTACATAAAGCAACTGATGCATATGGACCGCTTCCTTACACACGTTTTGGCTTAGAATCCCCTGTCCCATATGATGCTCAGGAAGAAATTTATATGTCTTTTTTTAAGGAATTAAATCATGCTGTTAATATTTTAAAGGGGTATGATATTGTTAATCCAAACTCAAAATCTCTAAAGGAGTATGATTTGATTTATAATAGTGATATTCCAAGTTGGATAAGGCTTGCAAATTCCTTAAAGCTACGTTTGGCAATGCGTATACGGTATATTAAGCCTGAAGATGCAAAGAAAATAGCAGAGGAGGCTGTAAATGATCCATATGGAGTAATTGAATCAAATTCAGATAATGCAGTAATTCAAGATAATAGCAACTTAGCATATATATTTAGCAATCCGATGTTTAATATATGGAGTGGATACGATGATGATGTTATGGGGGCTACAATGGATACATATATGAATGGTTATGAAGATCCTAGAAGAGGTTCTTACTTTCAAGAAAATAGTTTAGGAGAGTTTAGAGGGCTACGTAATGGTTATAAAGAGGGACAACAGTTTAAGAAGAATAAGCTCTTGTCGAAGCCATCTATTTATAGAAGTACTCCATATCCATGGATGACTGCAGCAGAGGTGTTTTTTCTTAGAGCTGAAGGTGCTATGTTGAACTGGAATATGAAAGGTGCAGCAGAGTCTTTTTATAATGAAGGGATAATGAAATCTTTCGAGTATTGTAATATAGAAAGTGCTGTAGCTCAAAAATATTTGTTAAACAATACACTTATACCAAAAGATTATCCTGGAGTATCTGGGAAAGGAAAGATATCAGCTCCATCATCAATTAAAATAAAATGGGATGATTTAGCTTCGCAAGAGGAGAAACTAGAGCGGATTATTACACAGAAATGGATAGCTATTTTTCCTTTAGGACAAGAGGCTTGGAGTGAATTCCGTAGAACTGGATACCCCAAAATATATCCTATTATTGATAACATGAGTAATGGTGTTATTAGCTCTGAAGCTCAAGTGAGAAGAGTTCCATTTCCTGAATCCGAACACTTAGGTAATAAAGAAGAAGTTTTAAAAGCTATAGAATTACTAAATGGAGAAGATAATGGAGCTACTAGACTATGGTGGGATGTTAAATAGTAACTTTAAAATGGACTAAAATGAGAAAAATATATACAATTATATCAGTTCTGATTACTGTACTTATTAGTGTGTCAAGTTGTAATAATGATATTGAAGCTTTACAAATAGTAAAACCATATGAAAAGTCAAGCGAGTATTATGCTAATTTAAGAGCTTATAAAGAGCGTGATGACCATGAAGTATTCTTTGGTTGGTTTGGTGGATGGTCTGCAAACTCGGCAGATATGATTCGTTATTTAGAGAGTGTGCCTGATAGTGTAGATATTATATCTATATGGAGTAAAAGTCCTGGCTTTGACAAAAATTTGAAGGACGACTTACGTCGCTTACAAGAGTTAAAAGGAACTCGTGTAACGTTTACTGTATTTGCTCATAAGATTCCAGAACAATTTATGATTTCAGAATCGGAAGTTGATCAGAAAGGAATTGAGGACTATGCGAAATCTTTAGTAGATACGATGAACTATTATGGATATCAAGGGATTGATTTAGATTATGAACCAGGTTTTCTTGAACATGCTGGGGTCCCCTTTAATGGGCCATTAGTAGGTCCTTCTTATATGTGGCCAGAGTACATGGATAATATGGAAATATTTGTTAAAGCTCTAGGTAAATATATAGGTCCAAAATCAGGAACACGTAACTTATTACTTATTGATGGAGTTCCTTACCATTTAAATGATGGATTGGCCGAATACTTTAATTATGGAATTGTTCAATCTTATAGGTCAAGTAGTTATTCTAATTTGCAAAGTCGATTTGATAATGCTGCTAGAAAAGGATGGAAACCAGAACAATATATTTTTACTGAGACCTTTGAAGGTGAACGTTATAAAGAGGGAGGGGTACCACATACTTTAAGAAGTGGTGAAGTAGTACCTTCACTTGAGGGAATGGCTAGGTTCAAACCCATATATAATGGAGAGCTAGCACCACGTAAAGGTGGTTGTGGTACATATCATATGGAGACTGATTATTATTCTAAACCAGAGCAATATAAGTATACACGTAATGCAATAATGTGGATGAATAAAAAAGAACTTCTAAATACAGAAAAATATGAAAAATAAAGATATATACTTACTGCTATTACTTTTAGTGATCTTAAGCTGTCAAAAAAGTCAAAAATATTATGATGGAATTTTTATTGTTGGGGCAGATGAGGGAAATCCAACTGCTACTCTAACAGTAGATGATCTTCCTTCTGCTATAGGTGTGAATATAAAATCTTCTACAACTGTTGAAGAAGAGATATCTGTTAATCTACAAGCTAGAGCAGATCTTGTAGACTATTTTAATAAAACCTATAGGAAAAATTTTGAACTACTTCCTGAAAGATGTTATAACCTTCAAAATACAGATCTTAAAATTGAGGTTGGTAAGCATGCTAGTACAGAAGCTTTAAAGTTGGAAATTACTTCAAGAGATGGTCTTGATGAAGGGGTAACTTATGTATTACCAATAACGATTGCAAATGTAGAAGATAATGCAATGGCAATAATTGAGGGATCTAGAACAATTTATATTATCGTAAATCAAATTATTATCACACAAGCAGCTAATCTAAGAAGTAATGGTTCTTACTTTAAAGTAGACTTTCGAACTGAGTCTAAATATAATACTAAAGCATTGAAAAATGTTACTTACGAGGCTCGTGTCAGGTTTAAAAACTTCAATAGGAAGTGGTGCTATTCTGTTATGGGGTTAGAGGAGAATTTATGCTTACGTACTGCTGGTGGTAAGGATGAAGGATGGAAATTACAAATTGGTGGTGGTGCTGGTATAACAGGAAACACTGTTCTTCCTAAAGACGAGTGGGTTCATGTAGCATGTGTTTACAATGGTGAGAAAGGAACAACGACATTATATCTAAATGGAGAGTTTGATGGTGAAGTTCCAGATCCAAGACCTAATGGTGTAGATTTAACAGCTGCTTATGGACACGATAAGAATGCTTCATTTTATATAGGGCAGTCTGCAACAGATAACAGATATCTTGAAGGAGACATTAGTGAGGTGAGAGTTTGGGCTGTTGCTAGAACTCCTGCAGAGTTAAAAAATAATATCTGCTGGGTAGATCCTACTACTGAAGGGTTAATTGCTTATTGGAGATTTAATAATGATGAAGCTTTAGTAGATGATAAGGTGGTAACAGATATTACTGGAAATGGATACAGTGCAAGGTTTGCTGGTTGGGGAAATCTTTCATGGATAGACCATGTACGTTGTCCTGATTTATAAATTCTTAATTCTTAGAGGGGGTATCTGCAAGGATACCCCCTCTATAGCTATATAGTGATACTAGAAGCAATAAAACGGATCAATCCCAAATGTTGTGTTTACGCAAATAATTTCATTAATCTATACAAGAAGAAATTGGGATCCTTAACTCCCCTAAACTGAGTTCTAAAAGCTTTTATTTTAACATTAAAAGATTCCGCAGAAGCATTGGTAAATCTTATTTACACAGAAGTTTATATCCTTTCATTGTGTTTTTAAAGTAGTGTAAATTCGTATTGATAAGAAATTTCTAAGTCCCAGGTATAAATTTTAGTTCAAGTCATTAAATTTTAGGAAAATAGCTTATGAGATAGGCCATTTAGGTTATTAAACTTCCATTAGCTTGGCAAGGGCTTCGTTCATTGCCGACATACCTCAGGTATGTTGCCGACAAGACAGAGGTACATCGGCAACACAGCTTAAGTATGTCGGCAACATAATATCGTCTTATTAGAGTGATGCATACTATATTTAGCAAAAAAAAGAGGTGCAATAATGCACCTCTTTTAAATATTTAAAATAAAAAGATTATTTGTCTCCGAAATAACGGTTGTATAATCCTTCAAAACCTTTACCATGGCGTGCCTCGTCTTTACACATTTCATGAACAGTATCATGAATAGCATCAAGATTAAGTTGTTTAGCACGTGTAGCAATACGTTTTTTATCTGCACAAGCACCTTGCTCTGCATCTTTACGCATTTTTAGGTTTGTTTTAGTATCCCATACTACATCACCTAAAAGCTCTGCAAATTTAGCAGCGTGTTCAGCTTCTTCCCATGCATAACGTTTAAATGCTTCTGCAATTTCAGGATATCCTTCACGGTCTGCTTGACGGCTCATTGCTAAATACATACCAACTTCAGTACATTCTCCATTAAAGTGTGCGTTAAGATCTTTAATCATCTCTTCATCACAACCTTTAGCAACACCAATAACGTGTTCATCAGCAAAAGTTAATGCTCCTTCTGTTTCTACGATTTCAACGAATTTACTTGCTGGTGCTTTACATAGTGGACATTTCTCTGGTGCTGCATCACCTTCTGCAATGTAACCACAAACTGTACATCTGAATTTTTTCATTTCTTTTAAAACTTAATTATTATTTATATTTACCTTTTGGGTATCTAAACATTTCTTACAAATACCTTTAAAATAGAAATGAGACTCTGTGATAAGATAGCCATTCATTTTAGTCTTATCGGCCTCGTTAATTGCTATAGGAATACGGAAGTCTTCTATATGACTACAGCATTTACAAATAAAGTGTGCATGAGGTGTAATATCAATATCATAACACACATTTTTTTCATCAATTGTTAAAGTACGTATTGCTTTATGACTTTCAAAAAGCTTTAGCGTATTATACACTGTTGTTTTTGAAAGCGTAGGCATTTCTGGTGATAATGCACTATAGATATCATCTACACTAGGATGAATTAGATTCTCCATAAGGTAGCCCATTATAGCAATGCGTTGCATAGATGGCTTGATATCAAATTCTCTTAGTTTTTCTAAAGCTTTCAATTCACAATATTTTAGATAATTGTAATTGTTACAATTTTATTAGTACTACAAAAATATAGATTCACATATAACAAAACAAGCTTTTTGAATAAATATTTTTTACTTTTGAGGTATAATATTTTTATTTTTGTATTTATACTATAGATAAAAAGAGATAATAGAATTAAATAGATTAAAATGGAAAAGGGGAATGGTTTTTTACGCGTTGCGGCAGGTGTACCTAATGTTAAGGTAGCTTCTTGTCAAGAAAATGCGATTAATATTGAAACAATCTTGAAAAAGGAGAGTCATAAAGATATTTCTTTATATATTTTCCCTGAATTATGCTTAACATCAGTTAGCTGTGGTGACTTATATTCTGATAACCTTTTGTTAGAAGAATCTATAATTGCATTAGAACATCTAATTACTAATACTGCTTCGTATAAAAGTATCTTAATTGTAGGTTTGCCATTAGTAATTCAAAAAAGAATTTACAATGTTGCAGCAGTTATTGGAAATGGGCATATATATGGAATTGTACCAAGACAGAGTTCTGGAGTTAATAGATGCTTTTCTTCTTTTGATTCTAACTTATCTGGAGTCTTATCTGTAGGAGCATTAACAGATATACCTTTTGGAACAAATTTAGAGTTTTCTGTTGGCGAGGTTTCTTTTAATGTCTGTTTTTGGGAAGATGGTGTAACAGTTAATAATACGGTGGATTTTAGTGTTGTTTTATCAGCAGAGCCTTCTATTGTAGGAAGTGATGTAGAGATATTAAAACAATTGGAAACTAGTTCATTAACGAATAAAGCGGCTTATATATATGCGTCTCCCGGTTTTGGAGAGTCTACTACCGATTTTGTTTATGGAGGTTTGGCTGCTGTTGTAGATCAGGGAGTGACTGTTGCACAATCACAGTTGTTTCATATTGAATCTCAGTGTATTGTGTCAGAAATAGACATTGCACATAAACAGTCTTTAAGAAGTAAGCAATATTCTTCTAGAGGATTGGATAGTGGAAGCTTATTTGTTGATATTGAATCTGATGTGATATCACCTACATCTTTACACAGAACTATTAGTCGAAATCCTTTTATTCCTCAAGGAGTAGATGAAACTTTATTTGCGACTAATGCATATAATATTCAAGTGATGGGTTTAGTTCAGAGAATGCTACACACACGTA
The DNA here is from genome assembly GCA_030151885.1 of Bacteroides sp. GTDB lineage: Bacteria > Bacteroidota > Bacteroidia > Bacteroidales > Bacteroidaceae > Bacteroides_E. The sequence continues at coordinate 924 of JASLCG010000019.1, read as the reverse complement.
CAGAAAAAGTGGTTATTGGGGTATCTGGTGGATTAGATTCAACTTTAGCTTTGCTAGTTTGTTTAAAGGCTTTTGAAAAAATGAACTTACCTTCTGCCAATATTATAGGTATTACAATGCCAGGTTTTGGTACATCTGGAAGGACTAAAAATAATGCTGATATATTAATGGAGCAAATGGGAATAACCACTTTAGAAATTGGAATTAAAGATGCCTGTTTGCAGCATTTTAAAGATATAAATCACGATGCATCAGTTCATGATGTTACTTACGAGAATAGCCAGGCTAGAGAACGCACACAAATCCTGATGGATTATGCTAATAAAGTAAATGCTTTAGTTATTGGTACAGGAGATTTATCAGAGCTTGCTTTAGGATGGGCTACTTACAATGGAGATCATATGTCAATGTATGGGGTAAACTCGTCGGTACCAAAGACAATGGTACAATTTTTAGTGAGAAAAATAGCAGAAACTACAACGAATAAAGTGTTATCACATTCTCTATTTGATATATTAGACACTCCGATTAGTCCTGAATTAACACCCGCTTCTGATACTGGTGTAATTCTACAAAAGACAGAAGATTTAGTTGGTCCTTATGAACTACACGATTTTTTTATTTTTCACATGATGGTATATGGTTATAGACCCTCTATTATTTATGAGCGTGCTAAGTTGGCGTTTAAAGGGACTTATACAGATGATGTTATTAAACATTGGTTAAAGACTTTTTATAGAAGATTCTTTATGCAACAGTTTAAGCGCTCTTGTTCTCCAGATGGACCTAATGTAACTGGAGTTTCGTTAAGTCCTAGAAATGTGTGGAATATGGCGAGTGATGTTACGGCAGAAATTTGGTTGAGAGAGGTTTCTGAGCTTTCTTAACTGTAACTATTTATATTCAAATAAAAGGGCTAACTCT
>JASLCG010000154.1 GCA_030151885.1 Bacteroides sp. | reverse complement strand
GCAAATAACTTTTTCATTGTGTGTCTAATTTTTAAGATTAATTAATTAATATTTATTATTGTCGATTAATTTTATAATTATTCGCGGAGAGAGCGGGATTCGAACCCGCGATACGTTTTCGACGTATACACGCTTTCCAGGCGTGCCTCTTCAGCCACTCGAGCATCTCTCCTCGGGTTTACGGCTATATTACACTGTATAATTAACAAATATAATATAATAGACGTATTAGTTACAAATGTATTCTTTTTTTTATCATCTCCCTACAATTAACACCATAATATATTGGTTTTAGCTTTAAATTAATAAACTTTAAAATCTAAAACGTATAAATTTACAAGCGAAATAATAGTTCTGTATTTTCCTTTGTTAAACAGGCCAATTCTTCTATAGGAATTTGATAGATTTCTGCACATCTAGCCAAAGTATAAACTAAAAACTCACTTTCATTTCGTCTTCCTCGTTTAGGAACTGGTGCTAAATAGGGTGCATCTGTTTCAATAAGGAGCCGTTTTAGAGGTGTTTTTTCAACTACTTTCCACAAGTCAGAGTTTTTAAATGTAACGATACCATTTATACCAATGTACCAGTTTTCTAAGGGCAAAAACAGCTCTAATTCTTCAACACTTCCAGTAAAACTATGAATAACTCCTGTTAATTCTGCATATTTTTCTTCAATTAGTATGTCATAAAGTTCTTTATATGCATCTCTTGAATGAATTACAACTGGTAGTTTACACTCTAAAGCCCAGTCAAGTTGTGTTTTTAAACTTATTAATTGCTCCTCTTTAAATGTTGTATCCCAATAAAAATCAAGTCCTATCTCTCCTACAGCAATATAAGGATAATCCATAGAATACAACTCGGACCTAATAATTTCCAACTGCCTTTTATAGGTTCCATCTACAGAAGTAGGGTGTAATCCCATCATAGGATACATAAAATCAGAGTAAGTTGTATATGTTTTTTTTAAAGAGGCTATTGAATCTGCATCAATATTAGGAAGTAAAACTCTTTCAACACCAGACATTTTAGCTCTATAAACAACCTCATCTAAGTCATCTTCAAAATCTTCTGCATAAAGATGTGCATGTGAATCTATAAACTTCATATCAAATTTCGCGTTGCATTAAATCAGAAGCTAGAGCTTTTAATACTATTTTCTTAGAACTATCTACTGACACAGCATCTAAACTCTCTATTGCCTTGTTATAAAACTCTTGCATTTTAGCCTTACATACCTTATCAATACCTACCTGATTATAAATATCTATTACAGCATTTATTTTTTCTTCAGCATTAAATTCTTTGGAACCTATCCAGTGTAACAACTCTTCTTTAACTTTTCCTTCACTTAAGTTTAAAGCTTGAATTAACATATATGTTTTTTTATTACATAAGATATCATCTCCAGTAGCTTTACCAAAGACCTTAGGATCTCCATACACATCCAAATAGTCATCTTGAAGTTGAAAAGCCAAACCTATATTTAAGCCAAATTGATATATTAAGTCAATATCTTTATCTGAAGCTCCGCCTATTATTGCACCAATTTTCATACTATTTGCTAATAGAACTGCTGTTTTTAATGCAATCATATTTAAATACTCTTCTGCTTTAACATCGGTTCTAGTCTCAAATTCAATATCATATTGTTGACCATCACAAATTTCAAGAGTTACAGTATTATAGACATCTAACACTCTCCTTAAGTATTCTGATGGTGTTTTTGCAAGTAAATGATAACCTAAGATAAGCATGGCATCACCCGATAGTATAGCCGTATTATCATCCCATACTTTATGTACTGTAGGCTTATTTCTTCTGACATCAGAGTTATCCATTAAATCATCATGTAGTAATGTAAAGTTATGATAAATTTCAATGGCAGCTGCTGCAGGAAGCACCTCATTAAAATTCTCTTTATACATTTGATATGCTAAAAGCATTAATTGTGGTCTAACTCTTTTACCTCCTATTGATAACACATATTCAATAGGTGCATATAGGTTTTTAGGCTCTCTATCCAATTCTATATTATGGATGTAGCTGTTAATCAAATCTACAACTTGTTCTTTGGTCATCATTTTAACTTAGTATTATCAAAAAAAAGGCTGCTAAAATGCAGCCTTTTTCATATATTTAAATTACAATTATTTTAATCTAAATGTAACAGGTACTGTATATTTTACACGCACCTTTTTACCACGTTGCTCACCAGCTTTCCACTTAGGCATCGCTGTAATCACACGAATAGCTTCTTTATCTAAAGAAGGGTCAACACCACGAATAACTTGAGGGTCAACAATTGAACCGTCACGGTTAACAACAAACGTAACAGTTACACGACCTTGAATACCGTTTTCTTGAGCAATAGTAGGATATTTAATGTTCTTACTTAAGAACTTCATTAGTTCTGCCATACCACCTGGGAATTCAGGCATAGTTTCAGCAACCATGAAAATTTCCTCTTCTTCAGGCTCTTCTTCAATTATTTCTTGAGGAACGAAAGCCTTAATTTCTACTTTTTGACCAGTATCCTCCGAAGAAGCAATATCTACATCTGCTACTTCCTCTTCATTATCAACAATATTGATAATCTCTTCTACTTGAGGTGGAACCTCAGCAGGAGGTGGTGGTGGAGGGGGAGGTGTATTATCCTGCTCTGTAATTGGCATGATTTCCTCCTCAAACTCAGCTACTTGTACTATTTGGCTCTTGTCAATTTCAACGTCTCTTGTTGACCACTCAATAGCGATAAACATAAACGCCAAAACCATCACATAACCAAGAAGTAACCATGTTGACTTACCTTTTTCCAGGTCAGCCTTTGGGGATTTTTTAACTTCCATGTTTTTTATTATATATGTTAATAAAAAGTGAATGCAACTTTATGTATTCCACAAATATATATATATATCATTAAATTCCTCAATTATTCGATGTAAAAATATTGAATATTTACGGTTCAACACATAATTCAGTTAGTACTTTTATTTTTATCACAGTTTATTTTAAAGAGAGCTAATCAAAGGAGATGTAAATTTTTCATCGGTCTTACTAAGAAAAAAGTTATCTTTGAACCAAAAGATAAAAACTTAAAGTATGGACAAAAAGATAGTTATTGCTATAGATGGTTTTTCTTCTTGTGGAAAGAGTACTATGGCCAAAAATTTAGCGAAAACAATACAATATATCTACATTGATAGTGGTGCAATGTATAGAGCTACAACTTTATTTGCAATGGAAAGTGGTTTCATATCTAACAATCAAATAGATACAAAGAAACTTAAAAAGGAACTTCCTAATATGCAAATTAAATTTGCTATCGATCCTAAGACAGGTCTCCCAGAAACTTACTTAAATGGAGTTAATGTAGAGAACAAAATACGTAGTATGGAGGTTTCTTCAAATGTTAGCCCAATTGCTGCATTAGATTTTGTTAGAGAAGAAATGGTGCGCCAACAACAAGCCATGGGCAATGCTAAAGGTATTGTTATGGACGGACGAGATATTGGCACAACAGTTTTTCCTCAAGCTGAATTAAAAATATTTGTAACAGCTTCGGCTCAAGTTAGAGCTCAAAGACGTTATGATGAAATGTTAGCTAAAACAGGAAGTGCTAACTACAATGAAATTTTAGAAAACATTAAACAGAGAGACCACATTGATCAAACTAGAGCAGTAAGCCCGCTAGTCAAAGCAAATGATGCCTTAACACTAGACAATAGTAATCTAACCATTGAGGAACAACAAGAATGGTTAGTAGATCAATATAAGCGTGTAATTAACTCTGTTGCCAAAGAGTAATGTAAATGACAAAAAAAATAGAAATTGACAAAGGTTCTGGCTTTTGTTTTGGCGTAGTAAATGCCATTACGAAAGCTGAAAAGTGCCTAGCGAATGGTGACACACTGTACTGTCTTGGTGATATTGTACACAACAGTAAAGAGGTTGAACGGTTAAGACAACTAGGATTAGTAACAATTAATCGTGAAGAGTTTAATAAACTACAAAATGCGACTGTTTTATTAAGAGCTCATGGAGAGCCACCCGAGACCTACGAAACTGCTGAAAGAAACAACATCACAATTGTAGATGCAACCTGCCCTGTTGTTATCGCACTACAGAAAAAAATCAAAAAAGAGTACAATAAAGAAGACTCTTCTAATAAGCAGATTGTCATTTTTGGAAAAAATGGACATGCTGAAGTACTGGGTCTTGTAGGTCAAACAAACGGTGAGGCTGTAGTTATAGAATCTCTTGAAGAGGCTAAAAATATAGACTTCTCAAAAAACATTCGATTATATTCTCAAACTACAAAACCCCTTGGAGAGTTCGGAGAAATTGTAGCATATATGCAAGAAAAAGTTGCAAATGAAGATGCCTTCAAATACTCTGACACCATATGTAGACAAGTTGCTAATCGAATTCCTAATATTAAAGAATTTGCTCAATCACATGATTTAATTCTCTTTGTTAGTGGAAAAAAAAGCTCCAATGGCAAGATATTATATAATGAATGCAAGGCAGTAAATCCAAATACTCACTTTATTGATGGTGTTGAAGAGATTGACATTAATCTAATTGAAAAAGCCTCATCCATTGGTATATGTGGAGCAACATCTACCCCTAAGTGGCTAATGGAGGAAGTATCAAAGTTTATTGAAGACAGAGAAAAATAAGACGACTATATACTAACAAATCGAAATAGATATAAAATTCATTTCAAAAAGAGATATAAAGAATATAATCGTTTTCTTATCTTTGTACAACTACTTTAAAGAAAAATCATAATGAAAACTATTCAGTGTGTTGGTATTTTAACGTCTGGTGGTGATGCACCAGGTATGAATGCTGCTATTAGAGCTATTACTCGTGCAGCAATATTTAACGGACTAAAGGTAAAAGGAATCTATAGAGGTTACAAAGGATTAGTTACAGGTGAAATCAAAGAGTTCCGAAGCGAAGATGTTAGTAATATTATACAATTAGGAGGTACGATATTAAAGACTGCTAGATGTAAGGAATTTAAAGAGAAGGAAGGACGTGAACAAGCATACCAAAATCTTCAAAAAGAGGGTATTGATGCGCTTATAGTTATTGGAGGAGATGGTTCTCTTAGTGGTGCTAGAGTATTTGCACAAGAATATAACATTCCATGTATTGGACTTCCAGGCACAATTGATAACGACCTTTTTGGTACTGACACAACTATAGGTTATGATACAGCACTAAATACAATTCTAGACGCTGTCGATAAAATTAGAGATACTGCTTCTTCTCACGAAAGACTATTTTTTGTAGAAGTTATGGGCCGAGATGCAGGTTTCTTAGCTCTTAACGGAGCAATTGCAGCCGGAGCTGAAGCTGCAATCATTCCTGAATTTAGTACTAAGGATGATCAGCTTGCTGAATTAATTAGTAGTGGATTTAGAAAATCCAAAACAAGTAGTATTGTACTAGTAGCAGAAAGTCCTCTCACTGGTGGAGCAATGCATTTAGCAGAGCGTGTAAAAAACGAATATCCACAATATGATGTAAGAGTAACTATACTAGGACACTTACAAAGAGGTGGTAGTCCAAGTGCTAACGATAGAATTCTTGCTAGTAGATTGGGAGTAGCTGCAATTGATGCACTTATTGAAGGATATCATAATGTTATGATAGGTGTCGAAAATGACAAAGTTGTTTATGTGCCTATTAGAAAAGCAATTAAAAATGATAAACCAATCAATGAAGAGCTAGTACAAGTACTAAAAGAACTTTCCATTTAATAACTAATTGTTATTATGACATTATAAATAAGGGCTTAGATAAATTATCTAAGCCCTTGTAATTTTATCAAAAGACAATATTATCTTTTCACGATTGGTATATACTCTTGCTCTTCTAAAATATTTTTATAAGCTGGACGAATAATGCGTTTCCCCGCAAAAGACAACTCTTCATTACGATGTGCACACCAACCAACTATTCTAGCCATAGCGAATAGAGGTGTATAGATTTCCTTAGACAATCCAATCATTTCATATACAAATCCTGAATAGAAATCAACATTACTAGATACAGTCTTACCATTATTTTTAACTCTACCAAAAGTTTCTATACCACGATCTTCCAGTAGTTCTAAAAATGCAAATTCATCTTCACGGCCCTTCTCTTTTGCTAAATCTCTAGCTAACTCTTTTAATAATAAAGCTCTTGGGTCTGAAATAGTGTAAACTGCATGTCCAATACCATATATGAGCCCAGACTTATCATAAACTTCTTTTTTAAGCATACGCTCAAAATAAGAATCAATTTCAGAAACACTTGTCCAGTCTTTTATATTCTCTTTCAAATGATGAAACATATCTACCACTTGAATATTGGCACCTCCATGCAATGGTCCTTTCAAAGATCCAATACCAGCTGCAATAGAAGAGTAAGTATCTGTACCTGATGATGATGTAACCCTCACCGAAAAAGTAGAATTATTACCACCTCCATGTTCTGCATGTAATAACAATAATAAATCTAATGTACGAGCATCTAACTGAGTAAACTTTCCTTTCAGCATAAATAGGAAGTTTTCTGCTACAGAAAGCTCCTCTTTAGGATGTCTTATATGAAGTGATCTACCAAAAGTCTCATGCCTCAAAATGTTAAATGCATAAGCAATTATGGTAGGAAATTTGGCAATTAGATCTATGCTTTGACGCATTAAATTATCTCTAGACGTTTCGTCAGGATTTTCATCATAAGTATATAACTCAAGAACGCTTCTTGCTAAGATATTCATCACATTAGTGCCTTTAAGCTCCAATATGTTCATACAAGTAGCGTGCTCTAAAGCTCTATTTCCATTTAATAAAGATTTAAAATCTGCCAATTGAGCTTTATCAGGCAACTCTCCAGAAAGTAGTAAATAAGCTACTTCTTCAAAACCGAAGCGTTTTTCCTTAATTATAGCATTAGCAATATCTTCAATATCATAACCTCTATAGAAAAGTTTCCCAGGAATAGGTTTCAGCTTACCATCTTCTTGTTTTTCATAACCTACAACATTACCTATTCTAGTTAATCCTACCAAGACACCCGAACCGTCATCATTACGAAGTCCTCTTTTAACAGCAAACTTCTTAAATAGGTCACTATCTATCTTTGCTGCCTCTTTCATTTTTTCGGAGAGGCTATAAATCATAAATTCGTCTTTCATAGTTCAAGTTAATTAGTAGTTATTAATATTTTTCACAATCTCTAAACCAAAGTCA
>JASLCG010000146.1 GCA_030151885.1 Bacteroides sp. | reverse complement strand
TATAATAAGATAGATTTATAGTAACAATTTAGATGAAGTATATAATCTAAACAGCACAAATCATTTATATCCAAACAAGCTATTATTATATAATGTTCTGATTCATAGTTCTTTTTAACAAACTAGGCCCCACCTTTAACAAGATAGAGCCTAAGAGTTCATATTCAATATGAGGTTAATTCTTCTTTAAGAAACAAGTTTTCAAGAAAATTGAAGAGCCATCTACTTTCCCCTCAATATGTGTAGGATCATCTTCCGAAAGACGGATACTTCTTACTTTAGTTCCTCTTTTTACAACCATAGAAGACCCTTTAACTTTTAAATCTTTAATAACAGTTACTGCATCACCATCAGATAATTCAGCACCATTACTATCTACTACTTTTAAATCTTTTGACTCTTCAGAAGCTCCTGAACTAGCAGAAAACTCATGAAAACAATCCGGACAAATGTACAACATTCCGTCAAAGTAAGTGTTCGACATAGAGCACTTTGGACAATTTGGCGTGTTCGGCATGCTTATTTTTATGTTTTAGTTAATAATGTTTTCCCAAAGATAGGCTATTCCTTTATGAAATAAAAATCACAGCTATTTATGCTACAAAAGACACAGAAGTTATTATTTTCACAAAAAATAGCATAATCTTCTCTTATTATTCCTGCAAAAGAAGTAGCTTTGCACCAAAGTAGTTGTCCGGTCTATCGCTTGTTTTTTAAATAAGAGGAAAGTCCGAGCAACATAGAGCGCTTTCCTTCCTAACGGGAAGTTATCTGTGAAGATAAAGTAATGCAGAAGAAAATAACCGCCTTTTTTGCTTCCATTATAAAGAAGGTAAGGGTGAGAAGGTGAGGTAAGAGCTCACCAGCTGTATGGCGACATATAGGCTGTGCATCTGAGAGGTTGTAAGGTCATGTATACCGATGCTTGAGGGCTGCTCGCTCGATGTCGGAGGGTAGACTGCTAGAGCCTAATGGCAACATTAGGCGTAGATAAATGATAGACACTATACTTGTATAGTACAGAACTCGGCTTATAGGACAACTACTTTTTTCTTATTTTACCCCACAAAAGTAAATCAATACTATTATTAAATCCATGTACAAAAAGATAATCAAATTTTTCCGTTTCATTTCTGATGATATTTGGAGAGTGACAGAAAATGAAGTTACCAAAAGAAAATTCTCACTATATAACGTCATTAAAACATTCTACGTTACTGTAGATCGTTTTAGCCAAGACAGAATTGCTTCTATGGCTTCTGCTTTAACTTACAGCACTTTATTAGCTATTGTACCTATGTTAGCAATTTTATTTGCTATTGCTAGAGGATTTGGATTTGGTAATTTATTAGAGGCACAAGTATATAGCAACTTTGGTGGAAAAAATGAAACAACACTTGCTATGCTACATTTTGTAGACTCCTATCTAGAGCAAGCTAAAGGTGGCGTATTTATTGGTGTTGGTTTAATTATGTTGTTATGGACGGTATTAGGACTGATAAATAATATTGAAAACACATTTAATCAAATTTGGCAAGTAAAAAAATCGCGTACATTATACCGTAAAATGACCGATTACTTTTCAATGTTCTTACTATTACCTATTCTTATAGTTGTTTCAAGTGGAGTAAATATTTTTATTAATGGCTTCCTTTCGGGCATGGAGAAGTTTGCTGTACTAGGATCTGTATCTAAGTTTCTTATTCTTTTAATACCTTATGCTATAACATGGCTTATGTTTGCAGCACTATACTCATTTATGCCCAACACAAAAGTTAAATTTAAATATGCTATATTATCTGGTATTTTAATGGGTACAATCTATCAGTTCTTCCAATATATTTATATTAGTGGACAGATATGGGTATCTAAATACAATACCATTTACGGTAACTTTGCAGCGTTGCCTCTTTTTCTATTGTGGCTACAAGCATCGTGGACAATTTGTCTATTTGGAGCACAACTGACCTATACTTCTCAGAATATTAGAATATATAGCTTTGACAAAGACACTAAAAGCGTATGTACTAGGTATAAAGACTTTATTTTAATAGTAATTATGTCGTTAATTGCGAAAAGGTTCTGCAATGAAGACAATCCAAATCCATATACAGCAGACGAACTGTCAAGCACATATAAGATTCCAATTAGATTGGTAAACAGAACTTTAACACAACTTCAACGTGTAAATATTATTTGCGAAACTTCTGTGGATGCCAAAACAGAGGCTGTAGGATATACTCCTACGTCGGATATTACCCAAATGACTGTGGCAGATCTACTTTCTAAAGTTAGAAGAGATGGAACAGGAATTGAAGATTTCAAAGTTGATCATGAACACCAATTTAAAGCTCAGTGGGATACGATAGTTAACCTTACTAAAACTACCTATGAGTCTTTTGATGGGCAGAAACTGATTAAAGATTTATAAAACTCTACACTATAATATATAAAAAAAGGATTGACTAATCAATCCTTTTTTTATATCCTATTATTTCAAAACTTAGTAAAACTCTAAACCAAAAGTCTCTTTTAATTCATTTAAAGCAGTATTTTTGCTTGACATTAGTTGATACTTTTCAACTTTACTAAAAGCTCTATTATTGTTTTCAGAAGGTGTCGCAATGCTAACAACCATCTCAACAAAATCATTTTTTAAGGCTTGTCTTAAAAATACTTCTAAATCTCTCTTTACAGCATTAAACTCGTTTGCTACCAATTCATTATCAACTACAACATCAAATTTAAATGTGTCGGGCAGAAGTTTAATACGCATAGCTCGCATACGTACTGCTAAAGCTTTCTGATCGATAGGCATTTTATTAATAAATGTTTGCCACTGATAATTCAATTCTCCATCATCAAAAGGCGTAGTATTTTGTTTTTTCGCAACAACTCCATTTATAGAATTGGTTCCACTACTTTGAGATTGGTCACTTTCATTGAGCTTCATTTTTATCTTTTTGATAGAGACTCCTAAATCATTTTTTAAAACTTTAGGTATTTTTCTACCAGTGCCAGTATTTTTAAGTTGCTCAATCATAGAATTCCCCTGACTATTACCCTGCTGCGTAGTAGTAGGACTCTCTACAGGTTTTTCTGACACTTTATTTTTTTGACCATCATTTGTGCTAGAAGACTTTTTGTAATTAACATTATCTTCTCGTGCTACACTTTTTGTAGATGATACATTATCATATTGCTGACTTGCAGTACTAGCAGTATTAGTAGGTGTACTACTAGTTTTTGTTATAGGTTTAAGTTGTTTTTGCTGGCCCAATGGCCGGTCACTATCACCAGATTCTTCTGTCAATTGAGTTATTTCAATCAGTGTTAACTCTACTAACAACCTCTTATTATTACTCTGTTTATAGTTAAGCTCACAGTTTCTACATAGCTGCATCGCTCTAAAAATAAATTTAGTGGAGCAGTGTTTTGCCTGTTCTTTATATTTTTCTTTTATTGTGGCTCCCGTTTCAAGCAACTTTAAAGTTGACTCATTTTTGCTAACCAAAAGATCTCTAAAGTGGCTGTTTAGACCTGTTATAAAAGCATTTGCTTCAAAACCTTTATTTAAAATCTCATTAAATATTAGCAAACTATCAACAATGTTTTGCTTTAAAAATGCATCAACTAATTTAAAGAAATAGTCGTAATCAAGAACATTCAGGTTTTCAAGAACACCTTGATAAGTTAAATTTCCTCTAGTATAACTTGCAGACTGATCAAACATTGACAATGCATCACGCATTCCACCGTCAGACTTTACCGCAATTACGTTTAAAGCTTCAAGTTCTGCTTGTACATTTTCATTTTGTGCTACTTTCGCCAAATGATTAACAATGTCTTGTACACTAATTCTATTAAAGTCATAAATTTGACACCTAGATAAGATCGTAGGTAATAGTTTATGCTTCTCTGTAGTTGCCAATATAAATATTGCATGTGCTGGCGGTTCTTCTAATGTTTTAAGAAAAGCATTAAAAGCTTGAGTAGATAACATGTGAACCTCGTCAATAATAAACACTCTATATTTACCAATTTGAGGCTGTATTCTTACCATTTCAATTAGTTGCCTTATATCATCAACAGTATTGTTTGACGCAGCATCTAATTCATGAATATTATAAGAGCGTTGCTCATTAAAAGCTTGACATGACTCACACTGATTACACGCTTCTCCTTCTGCTGTTTTATTCAAACAATTGATTGTTTTAGCAAAAATACGTGCACAAGTAGTCTTACCAACACCTCTAGGCCCACAGAACAAATAGGCATGGGCTAGCTTATTAGAAGATATAGCATTTTTCAGAGTAGTCGTCAGTGCCTCTTGCCCAACAACAGTATCAAAGGTATCTGGACGATATTTACGAGCGGATACAATATAGTTTTCCATAATGGGATAATATTCCTTTTGTATGAACTACAAATGTACAAAAATTGCGAGAGCTTTGAGGAGTTATTTTCAAGTTTTACAAATGGGATAAGTATTTCTAACATATAAATTCTATCTTTGCAATAATAGTTATTAACTATTTCCTTAAAAGTGTTATTGTATGAGTAAATTCAAACTACCAAAACTTAAACGTATTTATATAGGACTTGTTTCGTTGTTTTTTATTCATCTCTTCTTTTTTGATACAAATAGTATTACTACACGTATTAAATATCGAATGGAGATACAAGAGCTTAAAAAGGATATAAAAAAATACGATCAAGAGTACAAAGAAGCCGATCAGCTTTTAAAAGAACTTAAAGCCGATCCTAATAAAATAGATAAAGTAGCTAGAGAAAAATACTTTATGTGTACAGAAGATGAAGTTGTATATATTTTTGAAGATTAATGAAGAATAAAATTATATCTATACTATTTATAATAGGTGCTATTGGTGTTTTTATTGGCTATATAGCAAAAGCTATAAACTGGGAACTAGCTCCATATTTTGTTACCATAGGTGGAACTTGTATTGCTTTAGCACAAATCAATTCTCCTTATACAGGAAGTAATCAAACGGTTAAACGCTTATATAGAAAACAAACTTTTGCTGGCCTTTTCATAGTAGCCTCCGGAGCTTGTATGCTATACACTACAGGTAATGAGTGGATAGTACTTACCACAATAGCTGCAGTAATATATTTATATACTGCTTTTAGAATTCCAACTATCGAAAAACAAGATAAATAATTAAAAAAGGCTTCAATTATAATTGAAGCCTTTTTTAATACGAATACTTAATGTATTTCTTCTAGTTCTTTTTTGACATCTGTTTCTGAAGAGTCATCTAAAGAGTCGAATAGAGAGTTTTTACTAATAAACTCGGGCACTAACTCTTTCATTTTCTTAACTATTAACATTGGGTCGTATGTAAAGCTTAATTGATAAAGCTCTTCTAAATTTCTATCAACCTCTTCATAGTCATACTCCCTCACATTTGCAATCATAATCTTCTCATGATAAGTAGGCTTTGTTAATTCCTTTACATTTAATAGCTCTTCATACAGTTTTTCACCATGTCGTAAGCCCGTAAAAGTTATTTTAACTTTATTAGCACATCCAGATAGATTAATCATACGCTTAGCTAAATCGTATATTTTAACAGGCTGGCCCATATCAAAAATAAATATTTCGCCACCAGTACCCATACTACCTGCTTCCAGTACTAATCTACATGCCTCGGGTATAGTCATAAAATAACGTATAATGTCTTTGTGTGTTACTGTTACAGGTCCACCCTTTCTTATTTGCTCTTTAAATCTTGGTATTACAGAGCCATTAGACCCCAATACATTACCAAATCTAGTTGTAATAAAGTTTGTTTTTTTCTTGCCCGTTTTATCCAACATTCTAGCCAGTGATTGTACATATATTTCGGCAATTCTTTTCGAGCATCCCATTACATTAGACGGATTAACAGCTTTATCAGTAGAAATCATTACAAATTTTTCTGCATTATACTTAACAGCCAAATCTGCAACAATTTTAGTTCCATGCACATTAACCTGAATTGACTCAGACACATTATCTTCCATCATTGGTACATGTTTGTAAGCTGCCGCATGAAATATATATTGAGGTTTATATTGTTTAAAAATGGCCTCCATACGACTTGTATTTGTTACATCTGCCACAATAGTAACAGCCTCAACATTCCTGCATTTATCTTGTAACTCTAACCTAACATCATGTAAAGGTGTTTCGGCTTGGTCTATTAATATTAAGTTGAAAGGATTGAATTGCACTACCTGTCTCATTATTTCACTACCAATAGAACCAGCAGCACCTGTAATCATTACTCTTTTACCCTCTAAGTGAGAAGCTATCTTCTTCAAGTCTACCTGTATAGGATCTCTTTGAAGCAAATCTTCAATCTGAATTTCTTTAATTTCAGAAGTCGATAATGTGTTTTCATTCCACTCGGAAATTGGAGGAGCTGTTAATAATCTGATGTTATTATCTAGTAAGAAGTCTGTTAAGTTAAGATCCTGGAGTTTATTTAATTTAGCAGGAGATACAATAATACTTGTTACTTCCTTCTCTATAAGAGTAGATAATAGTGTATCATCATTAGGATAAACATTAACACCCATTATAACTTTATCAACTAATTCTGGCTCATCTGCAATAAAACCTCTTACCCTAAAGTCTTCTTTCATACCTATGCGAATAGATTTCGCTATATTTACTCCAGCTTCCTTAGCGCCATAAATGAAGACATTTTCTCCGCCATTTCTATGACGAGATATCACTTCAAACACCGTTTTAATAACTACACGCATAGATATCATAGTAAAACAACTTATTGCATAGGCGATAAGAAGTACACTTGTCTGAAAATAGCTTATATCAAAACCTATTCTCATAATGTATTCTACAATAATAACCGATCCATATCCTAATGTTACAGCAAGACAAAGCCTGACAATATCTACAAAAGACGAGAACCTAAGAACATTGGAATATGTTCTAAAGATCCGAAAAAGAACAATATTAAATAATAATACTAGTCCTATTGTTTTTGCAACATAAACACTATTGGATAATAGATAAGGTACACTGTATCTCAATACAAACCCTATAATAACTGATGCTACAAGTATTGCTGAATCTAAAAATAGAATAATCCATATAGGCAATACACGAGCCGATAAGTAACGCTTAAAAAAATTAGTCTCCACTTTATTAAATTTTATCTAAATACAAATATAAATATTTTTTAAGAAGTAGTTACGATAAAATAGTTTTTACTATTGTAAAAACTATTTCTCAAATACTTAGATTTACTTTCTACTTGTTCTTACAATAAATTACTAGCTAATTCACTTAACTCACTTCGCTCACCCTTAATAAGATTGATGTGTGCAAATAACTTTTGCTCTTTCATTTTTTCAATTAAATATGCTAAGCCATTTGATGACGAATCTAAATAAGGGTGGTCTATTTGTTGTATATCTCCCGTAAATATCATTTTAGTATTTTCCCCTGCCCTAGTAATTATAGTTTTTACTTCATGTGGAGTCAGGTTTTGTGCCTCATCAATAATGCAATACATATCGCTTAAACTTCTTCCACGTATGTATGCTAAAGCCTCTATAGTAAGTTCATTACTTTTAAGCATCTCTTCTATTTTTTTACTATCACTAGAACCACCCTCAAATTGATGTTTTATTACATTCAAATTATCAAATAGTGGTTGCATATAAGGAGATATTTTATCTTTGGCATCTCCTGGTAAAAAACCTAAATCTTGATTTGACAATGCAACTATTGGACGAGCTAGTAGAATTTGCCTATACTCCGATTTTTGTCTTAATGCCGAAGCTAATGCCAAAAGAGTCTTCCCAGTACCCGCTTTTCCAGTAATAGCCACAAGTTTTATATTGATATCGTTCAATACTTCAAAGGCAAAACTTTGCTCTGCATTTCTTGGTTCTATTCCATAATTCTTTGTTTTCTTAACTCTTTCTATCGACTCATTAAATGGGTTGTATCTTGCCAGTACAGTGTTTTTACTACTTTTAAGAACAAAACACTCATTAGGTAGAAAAACATGATCTAATTTCAATTCAGATATTGATACTTTCTCTTTTCCAGAATAAATTCTATCAATTATATCAGGATCTCCGATAAAGAAGTCTTGATGTGCTCTTTCAAACTTGTCAATATTGTCTACTTTCTCATTCTTATAATCTTGAGCTACTAGTCCAATTGCCTTTGCCTTCATCCTTAAGTTAACATCTTTGCTCACTAAAATTGTTTTGATTGTAGGATGCTTTTGCGCAACATAATCTGTTGTAGCCAATATCATGTTATCCGAGCGCTTTTCGATAAAACACTGAGACACTCTCTCACTTCTTTTATTATTTACAACAATAAATAGCTTACCTAGATTTAAACCTAAGCTAACACCATTTGTAAATAAATCATCATCAGATATCTCATCTAAATTTCTGATAAAAGCACGAGCATTGTAATTAATTTGCTCATTGCCTTTTTTAAACTTATCTAGCTCTTCAAGTACCACGATTGGTAAGTAAATATCATTTTCTTCAAAACTAGTAAGACATTTGTAATCGTGTAAAATTACATTTGTATCTAAAATAAAATTCTTCTTAGTTCCCATAGCCTTTCAGTTTTATTGTTCATATTTGCAATTAGAATTTAAGTTAGAAACTTTTTATTCAAGTTAATACTTATTGTAAGATAGTTAATTAAACAGAAAAGCTATCACCAATAAAACACTTTTACATTATGAATTACGAACAAACCCTTGAGTATCTATATAATAGTGTACCCATGTTCCAAAAAGTAGGTAGCAGTGCCTATAAAGAAGGGCTAGAAAACACCCATCAACTGGACGATTATCTTAACCATCCACATCATAACTTTAAAACCATCCACGTAGGTGGAACGAATGGTAAAGGCTCTACATCGCACACTCTAGCTGCAATATTACAATCTGCTGGATATAGAGTCGGATTATATACTTCGCCCCATTTAATAGACTTTACCGAGCGAATTCGTATTAATGGTATATGCATTGATAAAAATTTCGTTGTTGACTTTGTTTCTGAGCATAAAAGTTTTTTTGAGCCTTTACATCCCTCTTTTTTCGAGCTAACAACTGCAATGGCTTTTGATTATTTTTCGAAACAAAAAGTAGATATAGCTATAATAGAGGTCGGATTGGGCGGTAGATTAGATTGTACTAATATTATTAAACCTGAATTTTCTATCATTACAAATATTAGCAACGACCATAATCAGTTTTTAGGAGATACACTATCAAAGATTGCAGTAGAAAAAGCAGGAATAATAAAGTCTAAAACTCCTATTATTATAGGCGAGTATGTAGCAGAGACCAAGCCTGTGTTTGCTAGTAAAGCATCTGAACAAGATGCACCTATTATATTTGCACAAGATGCTCCTGAAGTTGACTTCGATCAGTCTAGCCTTCAAAACAACAAGTGGAATTATGTTACTAAAGAATTAGGTATTTTCGAAGGAGAGCTAGCTGGAGAATGTCAGATTTTTAATACAAACTCAATACTTATAGCTTGTAAAATATTGAAAGATAAAGGTTACAATATTAATACTACAAATATTGTAGAGGGATTTAAAAAAGTCAATGAATTGACCGGATTAATGGGACGTTGGCAATGCTTACAAAGTGAGCCTACAGTTATTTGTGACACAGGACATAATGTAGCTGGTATTGCTCAAATTGCAGATCAACTAAAACAGCAGAAGTACAATAAGCTCAGAATTGTATTAGGAATGGTAAATGATAAAGATATTAATGGAGTATTGGCTCTACTACCAAAAGAGGCTATTTACTATTTTACAAAAGCATCAGTAGATAGAGCTCTTCCTGCTACTGAAATTAAACAACTAGCTAGTAAATTTAATCTTGCTGGAAATGCTTTTAAAGATGTGAAAGAGGCTACAACCAAAGCTTTAAGCGATGCAAATCAAGACGATTTGATTTTCATTGGCGGAAGCAGCTTTATTGTAGCTGATTTACTCACAACATGGTCAAGTATTAAATAAAAAAAGCAAACGCTTAGAAACTAAATCTAAGCGTTTGCTTTTTTATATCAATTGCACATTTTCTTTATTAGATCTGTAGCAAAAGGATCTCCTAATTCTTCTGCTTTTTTTAAACTAGAACATGCTCTTTTATCTTTCAGTTGAGAGTATGCTATTCCTTGCAACCTATAGGCTTCTGCATAACTAGCATCTTTATTTAATAAATCATCTAAAATAATGAGGGTTTCATCATATCGACCTACTTTTAGATTAAGAGCAGCCTTTTCAGAGTAATACAAGAGCTCCTCAGGATTTAAGTTTATAGCAGCTGTAATATCATCAAGGGCTTGCTGATACATTCTTGCTTTAACTGCTATTTGCTCTCTAAAGTAATAAAACTGATCATTTACTTGACCATTCACTGCATAATAGTAATTGTTCAAATCTATCATTGAAG
>JASLCG010000142.1 GCA_030151885.1 Bacteroides sp. | reverse complement strand
CTATAGACCATGACTTAGAGATTATTCCTATTGTGAATAAGTGCGATATGGATAGTGCAATGCCAGAAGAGGTGGAAGACGAAATTATAGACCTTATCGGTTGCGAACGAGAAGATATAATTCGTGCATCTGGAAAAACGGGTATGGGTATTGGCGATATTTTACAAGCTGTAATAGATCGTATTCCTCATCCAGTTGGTGATGACGAAGCTCCTTTACAAGCGCTTATTTTCGACTCAGTATTTAACTCATTCCGTGGTGTTATAGCATATTTCAAAATCACAAACGGAGTTATTCGTAAAGGAGATAAAGTGAAATTCTTCAATACGGGTAAAGAGTACGAAGCCGATGAAATAGGGGTATTGAAGTTAGATATGTCTCCTCGTAAAGAGCTACGAACAGGAGATGTTGGTTACATAATATCGGGCATTAAAACATCGAAAGAGGTTAAGGTGGGAGATACCATCACACACATAAGTCGCCCATGTGCAAAAGCAATATCAGGATTCGAAGAGGTTAAACCTATGGTCTTTGCAGGGGTTTATCCGATTGATGCTTCCGACTTTGAAGACCTACGTGCTTCATTAGAGAAACTTCAACTAAACGATGCCTCTTTAACATTCCAACCAGAGTCTTCTTTAGCATTAGGTTTTGGTTTCCGTTGCGGTTTCTTAGGATTGCTCCATATGGAGATTATCCAAGAACGTCTGGATAGAGAGTTTGATATGGATGTAATTACAACTGTACCAAACGTTTCTTATAAAATCTACGATAAACAAGGAGGTGTATCAGAAATTCACAACCCTGGTGGTATGCCAGAGCCTACTATGATAGACCATATTGAAGAACCCTATATTGCTGCAACTATTATTACAGATGTTGCTTACATAGGACCTATCATGACGTTGTGTCTAGGAAAACGTGCAGAGCTTGTTAAACAGAGCTACATGACGGGAAATCGTGTGGAAATACAATACAATATGCCACTAGGAGAAATTGTAATTGACTTCTACGACAAACTAAAAAGTATCTCTAAAGGATATGCTTCGTTCGATTACTCTCAAGATGAATTTAGAACATCAAAACTAGTAAAACTAGATATCTTATTAAATGGTGAATCTGTCGATGCACTTTCAACACTAACACACTTTGACAATGCACAGAGTATGGGTAGAAGAATGTGCGAGAAGTTGAAAGAGCTTATACCAAGACAACAGTTCGACATTGCAATTCAAGCAGCAATTGGTGCTAAGATTGTAGCTAGAGAGACCATTAAAGCTGTACGTAAAGACGTTACTGCCAAATGTTATGGTGGTGATATCAGCCGTAAACGTAAACTGTTAGAGAAACAGAAGAAAGGTAAAAAACGTATGAAGCAAATTGGTAACGTAGAGGTGCCACAAAAAGCATTCTTAGCAGTATTGAAACTAGATTAACCTGAACTTTAAATTTAAAACACCATAACACATTTACTAAAGTAAAGATGGAAAATAACATCAAAAAGTACTCATATTCGTTGCTGAGTACGCTAAAACACCGTATTAATGGTGGTATGCTGCTGATGATTGTAGCTGTTTTTGCTATGATTATTGCAAACTCACCATTAGCAAGTTACTATTTTGATTTCTGGAATCATCCAGTAAAATTGAGTATAGGGCATTTTAACTTGTTTAGTCATAATGGTCATCCGATGACTTTTATGCAGTTTATTAATGATGCATTAATGGCTTTGTTCTTTTTCTCTGTAGGTTTAGAGATTAAACGAGAAATAATGGTGGGCGAGCTCTCTTCTTTTAGAAAGGCTATGCTTCCTGTTATTGCAGCTATTGGTGGTATGATTATTCCTGTAGGACTTTATTTTGCCATTGCACACACATCTCCAGAATCTAGAGGTCTTGCTATTCCTATGGCTACCGATATTGCATTCTCTTTAGGGGTGTTAAGCCTTTTTGGTAAAAGAGTACCTATCAGTCTAAAGATCTTCTTAACAGCATTTGCTGTAGTAGATGATATAGGTGGAATATTAGTTATTGCACTGTTTTATACCAACGACCTATCTGTAAACTATCTATTGCTATCTGCATTGGTATTAGCAATTTTATATTTAGGAAATAGGCTCAATGTAATGCACCGTATATTCTATATTGGTTTTGGTATCATGATGTGGTACTTCTTCCTACAGTCGGGTATTCACTGTACAATTGCTGGTGTAATTGTTGCGTTCTTAATTCCTGCACGCCCTCGTATGAATGTGAAGCATTATATAGAACGTATGCGAGATACAATTAATAAATTCCCTGTATTGAAGGCCGATGCAGACGACAATACAGATAAAATTGTATTAGATAGCAAACAAATAGACGAGTTAAAGAGTATAGAGGCAGCATCTAATCGTGTTATTTCTCCTTTACAATCGTTAGAAAATAGTATGCACGGTTGGGTAAACTACTGTATTATGCCACTATTTGCTTTTGCAAATGCTGGGGTACAACTTTCAAGTAGTGGAGATTCATCTATCTTCGGACCTGTAACTTTTGCTGTATTATTAGGTTTGACATTAGGTAAGTTCGTAGGTGTTTACTTATTTACTTATCTAGCTATTAAGTCTAAAATGGTACATATGCCAAAAGGTATGAACTGGAAGAATTTAACAGGTATCTCTTTACTAGGTGGTATTGGGTTTACGGTATCCTTGTTCATAGCAAGTCTATCTTTTGCTGATGAGTTCCCAGAATTATTGAATCAAGCTAAGTTAGGTGTACTATTAGGTACAGTAACTGCTGGTGTTTTAGGTTATATTGTATTAAACATTGTATTGCCTAAAGCAGATGAGGTAGAAGAGGAGCCAGAACCAGAATTGGCGTAATTATTGTGATAATATAATTATTGAAATATTATAAAAAAGCGTTATCCTTTAAATAGGGATAACGCTTTTTTTATATGGTTACATCTTTAAATGGTCTTAAATGAGCACTCTCTTCATTGCCGACGTACCTCATGTTTGTCGGCAACATACCTCAGGAGTGTCGGCGACTTGTAAGAGGTATGTCGGCAAGGAGCAAAGACCTGCATTAAGACGAGGAGTATAGTTAGAGTAGATTTGCAAATTGGCAGTAAAACACGACCTATTATAACTTGAAAACACTTTTAATATAAAGTAAAAAGCCTTGTATAACAGATGCGCTATGCTCTATATTTACAACAGAGGTTGAGGCTCTACTCCCTTTTACTTTGTAGCTATCTGTAATAGATGTTATTACTGCTTCAAAGTGATTCTCATCTATAAAAGTAGCTTCGATTAGAAAGGGCTCCGAGTGGTGGTATGATGTGCATTGAAATCCGTTTTTGGTGGCTTTTCCATAGAAGCCTTGTGTTCCAGCTCCGTCTATATATGTTTTTCCTAACACCAAATCGTCCTCTTTATAGAGGTCTAGTACACGAGCACGGTCTATGTTGTAACGGAGCAGTTCTGCTGTATCCGATAAATCTTTAAGTGCACCAAAATCTAAATTCCAACTGCCAGTAAAAGCTATATTAGTACTATTCTTCTCTTGCTTAAAAGCTTGAGGTCCATTTTTTATCAATATAAAAGGAGCTTTAGGCTTCTGTGTCTTAACTCCATCCATAAAGATACCTTCTATTTTGTCTCCTTTTCGTTGAGCCGATAAATAGGAGTGTAGCCCCGATTTTATTTTTAAAGAGTCTCCTATTGTTATGATATAGGAGCTATAACAGTTGTAGCCACTTAATATTTTTCCGTGTAAATTGGGTACATCGGCAATGATGCGAGGTTCCTCTTTAATGCCCATAGAGAATGGAATGTGTTTGCCATTGTTTGCAACGAAATAACCTCTCCACATTTCTCCGCCATGTTTAATAGGGTCTGCTAGTGTCATTTTATAGCTTTTAGTACACGATGTTAACAGTGCACAGCCAATTAGTAATACTAATATTTGTTTAATGTTAGTATATTTTTTACGTGTCATAAGGGGTGTTGTAAATAAGTATTTAGTTTAATTCTATTGCAAACCTACTGATTTATATTGAGATAAGGGGTATGGCCTTGCTTAATTTATATATTGGCAGGCAAGTATATAAAAAGCTCCATTTAGATGTGTTATGTCTAAATGGAGCTTTATACCATTGATAGTAGCTGCTTAACCAAGAATTTGGTTAGGCTTCGTCATCGTAATCTTCGTCGTTGAAGGGTAGTATTTTAGCACTCTCATCAGTAGGAAGTTGTTCTACTTGACGTAAGGTCTTTTTAATGGCACGTGTTCGTACGCCCATTACCTCTTCAAGCTGATTTCCTGCAATATTTAAGTTTTTCTGTACCTTTTCTAACATGCCACCAAATTTGCCGAACTCTGTTTTTACTGCACCCAATACGCTCCAAACTTCGCTGGTTCGTTTTTGAATAGCCAGGGTACGGAAGCCCATTTGTAAGCTATTTAAGATTGCTCCTAAAGTTGTAGGGCCTGTAACCATAATTTTATGTTTACGTTGTAGCTCTTCTACAAGGGCAGGGCGACGTATAACCTCTGCATATATGTTCTCAAAAGGTAAGAACAATATGGCAAAATCTGTGGTGTGTGGTGGGTCGATGTATTTTTCGTTAATATCTTTTGCCATGCTTTTAATGGTACGCTCTAGCTGTTTACTTGCTTGTTCTACTAGGCTGCTGTCGGCCTGCTGACAAGCATCGTAATACTGTTCGTACACATCTTTTGGAAACTTAGCATCAATAGGTAGATATACCACACTGTTGTTGTCGTCTTTACCTGGCAGTTTAATGGCAAACTCAACAAACTCGGAACCTCCACGCTTTGTTTTAACGTTGGCATCGTATTGCTCTGGACTCATAATTTGCTCTAGTAGTGCACTAAGCTGTATCTCTCCAAAAGTACCACGTGTTTTTACGTTCGATAGAACTTTTTTAAGCCCACCTACATCTTCTGCCAACGATTTCATTTCGCCCAATCCACGCTGTACCTGTTCAAGATTTTTTTGAACCATTTCAAAAGATTGGCTGATGCGTTCGTTCAGAGTTTTTTGCAACTTTTCTTCAACCATAAGTCGCATATCGTCTAACCTCTTTTCGGTAGATTGGACTAATAGTTGTTGTTGACGTGCCATTTGATCAAAACGCTCTCTGTGTAAGTCGGATGCCATTTTCTGGTTGTTGTTGAGGCTATCTCTAACTTGAGTCATACCATGGTTAATGCTTTGGCTCAGCTCTTGTCTTACTAAAGAGAGTGTTTTGTTTAGCTCTTCACGATTTTCTTGCATCTGTTGTCGCAAGGCATCTTGAAGCATGATTTGTGCCGAATTATCGCGTTGTTTGTTTACTGCTTGGTAGAGCAATGCCACCAATAACACTACACATACAATTAATAAAACTAGCTCTATCATATATCTATTTTGTCAATATTTCGTTACCATCTTCTGTAATTAGAATCATATGCTCCCACTGTGCAGATGGTTTTTCGTCGTCAGTAACTGCTGTCCAACCATCGGCTTCGTCAATAAATATATCGGCTTTACCAAGGTTAAGCATTGGTTCGATGGTTAGTGTCATACCTGGAACTAGTGTCATACCAGTACCTGGGGTTCCGTAATGAAGAACTTCAGGATCTTCGTGGAAAGCTACACCCACGCCATGTCCGCAAAACTCTCTTACTACGCTATAACCGTTTTTTTCTGCGTGTTCTTGAATTACAGCACCTACATCTCCAAGCCTAGCCCAAGGTTGAGCAGCTTTTATACCTAAATCTAGGCACTCTTTAGTAACATCTACAAGACGTTTAAGCTCTGGAGCAACTTCGCCAACAAGGAACATACGCGATGCATCCGAGTAATAGGTTTTATAGATGGTAGATACGTCAATATTTACGATATCTCCCTCTTGAAGTACTTCTTGAGCACTAGGAATACCATGACAAACCACTTCGTTTACACTGATACAAGCACTTTTTGGGAAGTCTCCGTAACCTAGTGGAGCAGGAATAGCACCATGGTCGGTAGTGAATTCGTATATTAAAGTATCTAGTTCGCGTGTACTTACACCTGGTTTTACAAATGGAGTGATATAATCTAGTAGTGCTGTATTAATTTTTGCACTGGCACGGATACCTTCCAGTTGTTCTGGAGTTCTTAAAATCTTTTTCGGAGGTAAGGGGATATGTTTATTTCGTAACTCTTGAATTTTCTTTTCTACTTCGTTTGAATAGTTTCTAGGGGTAAAACGAATCCCCTTGTTATTCTTTGCCATAACTTAATATAATATTTAATATAGATTTATTCTAAATACAAAATTACCAATATTTATGGAGTATGAGTAACAATTATATAGGGAAAAGAGTAGCATATCTACTTTTTTAATTAATTTTACATCATAATAATGACATTGTATGCTATATTAATGCGATTTTAACCGAATATTTGCAAACAAGCATGTTTAATAAACGATAGAAAATATGAAACTTAAATACGTAAAACTTCTGTTACTTCTTTTTACACTTGGGACAATATCATCGTGCTGGTGGGATAGTGATAGTGAAAGGGTAGATGTTCCTACTTTAGTCTATTATTCTTGGTCATTAAATGCTAATGATAATAATTTACCTGAAGATATTTATCCTTATGATGAAATAGTTTATACTTTTAAAGATAATGGAGCAGGTTATATTGATTATTGGTATAATGGTGATAGAAAACCTGATAGATCGGAAGACTTTAATTGGGTTACTGGGCGTAGAGCAGGTACAAACTTTATAGAGTTAGCTATTTTACAAGGTCACAATAGACCTAAGGCTTATGAGTATTTGTTTGATGTAGATATAGATAATAGAAGAGCTGTAATGTCGGCTATTCATTATTTAAATGAAAGAGAATTTGATGAATTAAGACTAGATATACCTCGTTTATATTATAAAGGTCTTAGATAGTCTTAATAAGAAAGATATATAAAACCTCATTCTATTATGTATAGAATGAGGTTTTTTTATGTGTATAATAATCAGTAGGTATCTAGCTATTTAGAACTGTTATAGAAATGGCTAATATTGGGTATTGAAAGCTGTAGATATACCGACTAAATTTGTTCTATAATCATTAAAACAAAATCTAATATGAAAAAAGTTGGTATTTTTTACGGTTCTTCAACAGGAACGACACAAGATATTGCAGAACAGATAGGTAAGAAACTAGGAGTGGCTGGTGCCGATATAAAAGATATGGCCGATGCATCGGTAGATGATTTTTCAAATTACGAAGTGTTATTACTTGGCTCTTCTACGTGGGGAGATGGCGATTTACAAGATGAATGGGAGGAGGTTTTGAGCGATTTGAAATCGGTCGATTTAACGGGTAAATTGGTTGGCTTATTTGGTTGTGGAGATTGCAGCTCTTATGCAGAGTCTTTTTGCAGTGCAATAGGATTACTATACAAGGCTTTAGATGGTTCTAACTGTACATTTATAGGGGCAGTATCTCCAGAAGGTTATGATTTTGAAGATTCAGAAGCTTTGGTAAATGGTGAGTTTATAGGGTTGCCAATCGATGAAGATAATGATTCAAACTTAACAGAAGAGCGTATAAATAATTGGATTGAGGTATTAAAGCCACACTTGGCTTAAGTTAAAACTATAATGTAATGAATTACCCTTTTACAGTAGATGATGTACCTGCTGAAGTACGTGTTTTTCTGAATCATATTTATGAATATAAAAAAGGTATTCGGCCTATGATCCTAAATACGTTAAATAAATCTTATCTCTCTTTTGTTGTGAGAAGATTAGAAAATCAAGGTATTTCTTATCATATCCAAGAGGTATCCGATTCTAAAATAAATCTATTCTTTGGTGCAGATGCTTGTATAGATGTTATTAGTGCTATTATAGATAGACCACTTAATGAGCTCTCTCCCGAAGAAGATTTTATGTTGGGTGCATTGTTGGGCTACGATTTAAATAATCAGTGTAAGCGATATTGTGCTAAAAGAAACTGTAAATCGTGTTTAACGCAGGTTGTTTGAGTGGTTTACTTTTGTGTTTACCAGAAAAATAGATTTACAAACAAGACACTGTCTTAGGAGGTATTATAGCTGACCGAATTGTATAAAATCACTATAAATTGGTATTTATATCGTTAAAATAAGTTGAAAGTATAGGTGTAGTACCTATGGTTAGGTATTGGTTTATTTAGAATGGTTCTAAAAATAGCTATTACTAGGTATTGAAAACTAGCCAATGGGCTTGTACTTTTGTTATGTATAAATTTAAAAACAGATTTATGAAAAAGATAGGAATATTTTATGGTTCATCTACAGGTTCAACATCTGATGTTGCGGAGAGAATCGGTAAAAGTTTGGGTATTGATTCATCAGATATAAATGATATTTCAGAAGCTTCACTTGATGATTTTGCAAATTATGAAGTGCTTCTTTTAGGTACATCAACTTGGGGCGAAGGCGACCTACAAGATGATTGGATGGACTTAGAAGATGATATTAAAGCTCTTGACCTTGCTGGTAAAACAGTGGCACTATTTGGTTGTGGAGATGGGGGTTCGTTCCCAGATTCTTTCTGTGGTGGTATGGGACAGTTACATGCTTTACTAAAAGATACAGGTTGTACTTTTGTAGGCCAAGTATCTCCAGAAGGTTATGATTTCGGTGATTCTCCATCATTAATTGATGGTGTGTTTGTAGGTTTGCCATTGGACGAAGCTAATGAATATGACTTGACAGACGATCGTATTGCTGCTTGGATTGAGGTTATTAAACCAGCATTAAATTAATTTGACTGTTATAAGTGAGTTCATAATAAGACAAATTGTAAATACTAGGATTCTATTATTAATAGATTGACTTGTAGATAAAAATAGGATGGGGTAGATGCGATAATGTATCTACCCCATTTTTTATGTTTTGTAAGGGTGTTTTATGGCTCACCAGCAAAAGTATGGGGAGTCATGTTTATGCATATATCTTAGCCAGTCTAAAAAGGAAGA
>JASLCG010000113.1 GCA_030151885.1 Bacteroides sp. | reverse complement strand
CTTTCCAACAGATCTAAAATAATAAAACTATTTTACGTTAGATGAATTAAGTAACTTAAAGGGATGATTAAACTCCCTTTAAGTTACTTTTTTTGCCCTAACTAAAAATCTTAAAAGAAAAGAGCGAGTAGATTAATTCTACCCGCTCTTTTCTTTTAATTCTTTAATTCGATTTCTTCTTTCATATCGATCTCATCACCATGAGTGTCAAAAAACTCATATTGTAAAAATGTAAGTTTTTGACTCGGTACGATTTTTATGCCGAATCCGTACTTCATTTGCCACTTTCTCTTTAACGAGAAAATGCCTTGATTTATGTAGGCCGCAACGTACGGGTGAACATGTAATGTAAAACGCTTTTTCTTTACTTTATGAACTAAGTAATCAATTTTGCTCTCTAGTGTATCTGTAAATAAGATAGAGGATTTAATTCTACCTTTTCCAAAGCAAGTAGGACATACTTCTGAAGTCTGTACATCCATAGCTGGACGTACTCGTTGACGTGTAATTTGCATTAGTCCAAACTTACTAAGTGGTAGTATATTATGACGTGCACGGTCTTTTTGCATGTTAGCACACATTCTTTCATATACTTTTTGTCTGTTAGCTCCTTCACTCATATCAATGAAGTCAACCACAATAATTCCACCCATATCTCTTAACCTTAACTGTCGTGCAAGCTCATCACAGGCACCTAGGTTTACTTCAAGAGCATTGGCTTCCTGACCATTTGTATTTTTGGTCCTATTACCACTATTAACATCAACAACATGAAGCGCCTCTGTATGTTCAATAATCAGATATGCTCCACGTTTGTAAGACACAGTCTTCCCAAAGGATGACTTAATTTGCTTTGTAATATCAAAGTTGTCAAAAATAGGTAGTTTCCCTTTATATAATTTTACTATATCTTCGCTTTCAGGAGCGATTAACTTTACATAGTCTCTTATTTCATGGAAAACAGCTTGATCATTCACATAAATATTTTTGAAAGAAGGATTAAAGAGGTCTCGCAATAGTGCAACAGCTCTACTCGTTTCTTCAAAAATAAGTGTTGGATACTTTGTAGCTCGTTGGACCTTTTTAATCATTTCATCCCAACGTTTTACTAATATTTTAAGCTCAGCATCAAGTTCAGCAACACGTTTACCTTCTGCTACAGTTCTAACTATCACCCCAAAGTTTTTTGGTTTAATACTTTGTAGTAGCTGTTTAAGACGTGCTCTCTCTTTGCTTGATTTAATTTTTTGAGATACAGATACTTTATCATTAAATGGTATAAGTACTAAGTATCTACCAGCAAAAGATAACTCTGAAGTTAGTCTAGGTCCTTTTGTGGAGATAGGCTCTTTTGCTATTTGTACAACAACTTCTTGTCCGACTTTAAGTACATCAGAAATAGTTCCCTCTTTATCAATATCTGGTATTTGTGGCATCTTAGCCATTGAGGGAAGTTTCTTTCTATTGCTTAAAGTCTGTTTTACATACTTTTCTAGAGAATTAAATTGAGGACCTAAATCTAAATAATGAAGGAAAGCATCTTTTTCATAACCAACGTCCACGAAGCAAGCATTTAGCCCTGGCATAAGTTTCTTTACGCGACCTAAGTACATATTTCCAACAGAGTAGGAGAGATCTCCTTCCTCACTTTGAAGTTCCACAAGACTTTTGTCCTCTAAAAGAGCTATAGATACTTCATTGGAATGTACGTCTACTACTAATTCGCTTGTCACTGTTATTCCTTTATTATTTATTTAATTTAAATTTCTATATGAACAGATTACTAGGGTAATTGTTCATAGCTTACAAAACAAAGAACAAACCAGAAAGAGAGAATCTTTGCAAGTTTGTTCTTTGTCTTAATTTTACAGACTAAAAAAAATTATTTTTTGCTTTTATGTCTGTTCTTTCTTAGTCTTTTTTTACGCTTGTGAGTAGACATTTTATGTCTTTTCTTTTTCTTTCCGCTTGGCATAGCTTCAAAATTTTTATGGTTAATACTTTATTTATTTTGATTCTTTACAGCTTCTGTAAATGTTTTTGAAGGCTTGAATGCTGGAATGTTATGCTCAGGAATAATTATAGTTGTATTCTTTGAGATATTTCTAGCTGTTTTTTGAGCTCTTTTCTTTACAATGAAGCTTCCGAAACCACGAAGATAAACATTCTCGTTGTCAGTCAATGAATCTTTAACTGCATCCATAAATGCTTCAATAGCAATTAGTGCAGTATTTTTATCAATCCCAGTTTTCTTTGTAATCTCGTTTACAATATCTGCTTTTGTCATTTTTAATAAAATAATATTACTGTATGATTCTAATTTTTTGGTTTGCAAATATATCGGTTTTTAAGCTCTGAAAAAAATTATTTTGTACTAAATTTATGTAAAATCGTCATATCCTTGCTTTTATGACGAGTGCATAAATAAAAATAAGTATTTTTGCAATTCCATTTAAAAATAAAATAAAAAAATTGTTTACCAAATATATTATAGAATGGTATGAATCTTATGGTAGAGATTTACCTTGGAGACAGACCAAAGATCCGTATAAAATATGGATATCAGAGATTATACTTCAGCAAACTAGAGTGTTACAGGGGTATGAGTATTATTTACGTTTTATAGATAGATTTCCAAATGTGAAAGTATTGTCCGAAGCTTCGGAGATGGAAGTTCTTAAATACTGGCAAGGATTAGGTTACTACTCTAGAGCTAGAAATTTACATACGGCAGCTCAGAGTATAAAAGGAGAGTTCCCTTCGACATATAAAGATGTAATAGCATTGAAAGGAGTAGGCGAGTACACTGCAGCGGCTATCTGCTCTTTTGCTTTTGATTTGCCTTATGCTGTAGTTGATGGAAATGTTTATAGAGTTTTATCTAGATATTATGGTATAGATACGGCGATAGATTCTTCGGAAGGAAAAAAAGAGTTTGCTGCATTAGCTCAAGAGTTGCTAGATAAAAAGCATCCGGCAAAGTATAATCAGGCTATAATGGATTTTGGGGCTCTTCAATGCACTCCTAAACAGCCTAAGTGTTTAGATTGTCCTTTATCTTCGTCTTGTGTTGCATATAATAATCAGCTAATAGATATCTTACCTTATAAGAAAGGTAAAGTAAAAGTTAGAGAACGCTTCTTTAATTACTTTTATATAGTTGAAGAGGGTAAGTTTATTTATTTACATAAAAGAGAGGAAAATGATATTTGGAAAAGTTTGTAT
This sequence comes from Bacteroides sp., assembly GCA_030151885.1. Classification (GTDB taxonomy): domain Bacteria; phylum Bacteroidota; class Bacteroidia; order Bacteroidales; family Bacteroidaceae; genus Bacteroides_E. Next base: position 5,217 of record JASLCG010000113.1, on the reverse strand, counting down.
GAATTTCCATTAATTGAGACAGATAAGAAGACTGATTTATCTGAAATACTAGTTTCAAATAACTTTTTAAAGAGTTTAAATATTGCTGATATTAAAACAATTACGATAGATTTTAAGCATATTTTATCTCATCAGAGGCTTTTTACTAATATTTATAAGCTAGAAGTAAGTAAAAAGTGTAATTTATCAAATGATTATTTGAAAATTCAAGAAGAAGATTTAGATTTATATCCTATTCCAAGATTACTTCATCAGTTTCTACCTAAAATATTGGAATAATAAATAAAATATTTTTTGTAATATACTCAGATTGTAATTAAATTTGAGTAAACTAATTTAATGGATTTATGTCTGTAAATAAAGTTATTTTGTTAGGTAATGTTGGTAAAGATCCGGATGTGCGTTACCTAGATACTGGAATTGCTGTAGCAAGCTTATCATTAGCTACTACAGAGCGTGGTTATACACTAGCAAATGGTACGCAAGTGCCCGAAAGAACGGAGTGGCATAACTTGGTTCTTTGGAGAGGATTGGCAGAAATTGCTGAGAAATATGTACATAAAGGAGATAAAATTTATGTAGAGGGTAAAATAAAGTCAAGATCCTATGACGATCAAAATGGTGTAAAACGTTACATTACAGAGATTTTTGTAGATCAGCTAGAGATGCTTTCCTCAAAGAATCCTTCTAATAATCAACAAGAATCTGCTGCAAATGAACCAAAAGGACAGAGTGATGCAAATCATAATATTCCTACTGGTCAGCAAGATACAGAAAATTCAGGTAGTGACTCTTTAGATGATCTGCCGTTTTAAATAATAGGTATTACTAGGTCTATTGGATTAGACCTAGTAATGCTATGTTTCATTTAATAATCAACCTTTGGACTCAGATACGATAAATTATCAGTTAGCCACCATCTTAGATGGATTTCAAGTTAATACACCATCCTTATCAGCAATAATTGCTTTAATTATAGCAGGTTTGTTATTACTGGTATCAGGATTTGCTTCTGCATCAGAAATAGCTTATTTCTCTTTGTCTCCTTCAGATTTAAGCCAAATTGAAGAAGAAGAGCATAAATCAGACAAAATAATCACAGCTTTACTGGGTGACTCTGAACGCTTACTAGCAAATATATTAGTTACAAATAACTTTGTGAATGTAACACTTATTGTGTTGTGCAACTACTTTTTTATGAGTGTTGTAGTGTTTACCTCTCCTATTGCAGAGTTTGTTGTAATAACAGTAATTCTAACCTTTTTATTACTGTTATTTGGCGAAATTATTCCTAAAATATTTTCTGCTCAAGATACATTGAAGTTTTGTCGTTTTTCTGCTCCTGGAATCTTATTTTTTAGTAAGGTTTTTAGACCTATATCTTCAATTCTAGTAAAATCGTCTAACTTTATAAATAAGCATTTAAATAAAAAGAATAACTACAACATATCTGTAGATGAATTATCACATGCTTTAGAATTGACTGATAAAACAGAACTATCTGAAGAGAGTAATATTTTAGAAGGGATTATTCGATTTGGAGGAGAAACAGCCAAAGAGGTTATGACTTCTCGCTTAGATATGATCGATTTAGATATTAAGACCTCTTTTAAGGATGTGCTTACATGTATTATTGAGAATGTTTACTCTAGAATTCCTATTTATAATAAAACCAGAGATAATATAGTTGGGGTATTATACATTAAGGACCTTTTACCTCACTTAACGAAAGGAGATTCTTTTCGTTGGCAGTCTATCATTAGACCTGCATACTTTGTGCCTGAAACTAAGATGATTGATGACTTATTAAGAGATTTTCAAACCAATAAAGTGCATATAGCAATTGTTGTAGATGAGTTTGGTGGAACTTCAGGTCTCATTACGATGGAGGATATTATTGAGGAGATTGTAGGAGAAATTCATGACGAATACGATGATGAAGAGTCAACATTTATGAAAATAGATGACACTAATTGGGTTTTTGAAGCTAAAACATCTTTGGCCGATTTTTTTAGAGAAACTGGACTAGATGAAAAAGAGTTTGAAAAAATAACAAGTGGTGTAGATACTATCGGAGGTTTGTTACTAGAAATTAAGGGAGAGTTTCCAGACTTAAATGAAACTGTTGTGTATGAAGATAGATATGAGTTTAAAGTTTTAGCTAAAGATGATAGACGTATTTTAAAAGTAAAGTTTACTATATCTCCTTTAGATCAGGAAACTGAAGCAACATCTTCTAATAATTGATGTATTAGATGCCCCTATTATATTGTAAAAATATTGCTTCAGATAGCGTGTTGGGAGTCTGGAAAATTACAGAATCATTAGAAACTCTTAAAAACACTCCTGTATTAGAACAGTATATTGAAGATTTGAAGATGTTTAAGTCTATAAAAAGGCAACAAGAGTGGTTAGCTACTCGTCTGTTGTTACATACTTTATTTCCATCTACTGAATTAGAAATATGTTATACAAATACAGGAAAACCTCTTTTAAAAAATTGTAATTGGGATATTAGTATTTCTCACACAGATGGTATTGCTGCTCTGATAGTGTCAAAATCTAATAAAGTAAGCATCGATATTGAGTATATTTCTACACGTGTACCCCGTATTATTTCAAGATTTCTAAGAGAGGATGAAAAATTTTCTACTTCTATAAATCGAGTTTATTCTTATCATGCTATTTGGTGTGCCAAAGAACTATTGTTTAAACTATTAGATGCTCAGTCTGTAGATTTTAAAAAACACTTAAGAGTATTACCTTTTAAGGTTGATATTAATAATGGCGGTCTGTTTTATGCTATGCAGTATAAGGACTCTTCTTATACTCCACGTTTTATTCCAATAACTTATCTATACTTAGATAAGTTATTAATAACCTATACTATAGTTCCAAACGAGTTACGTTAGATACGCTACTTGTTAGTATCTCCCCCCCCCAGTGATGTAAATATGTAGTTGCCGATAAGCATTTTGTTCATTGCCGACAAACCTCTGTCTTGTCGCCGATAAGCTTGAGGTATATTGCCGATATACTAGAGGTGTATCGGCAATGTACTTTATGTATGATTGTATTATTGATGTAGCTATATAAAAAATGCCCAGATCATGATTTTGATCTGGACATTAAATAAACTTGGCAGAGTTTATTTTTACTTTTCGTGAATAAAATCAAGATGAACTAATTGAAAAATTATAGGAATCATAATCTTTCATCTAGATACATCACTTTTTCCTCGAAAGCAATGAAAAACATAGACTGTAATAGCAAGGTATTCTGACTCATCTCAGTAATAAACACCTTCCCAGAATATATCCAGTGGTTGTTAGAAGTCATTCTAGCTTATTACCTGTTTTGAGAATTACAGCAGCGGGACTGTTTAGGATTTTCGCCTAATTCCCTTTAAATTATTCTCTGTGGCAGTAGAAAATAATTAACTATTACACAACAAAGTTAAACGAATTGTATTACTAATACAAATATATAGTATTAAGATTATTATTTATAAGTTATCTTTAAGATAGTCAATAACTTGGTACGCCTCTGCATCCCTTAGTAATACAATTTTGTTTTTATCTAATAAATACAAGCTAGGTATTGAAGATATATCATATAAATTATCTAGCGTTAGTTTTAAACTTTTATCGTAGCCATTAATCCACTCTTTTGGTAGGTTTTTGGTGTATCTTTTCCAAGAATTTAAATCGTCATCTGGGTATATTGATAACACTTGTAGTACTTTGTTCTTTACCAAGTTGTTAATATTGTTATCTTCAGTTAATAACTTTAGTGCATGACTACAAGCTTGGCAACCTGGATTATAGAAAAACACTAGAGTATATTTAGCTTTAATGTTATAAAGTGAGTTCTCTGTGTTATTACTTAGACTATAAGTAAAGTTGGACGCTTTGGTACCCACCTTGTTAGTATTCAATTTATTAATTTGATATTCTAATTTGCTTTTTACTTCATCTGACAACCTATTAGTAGACAATAGGGCATTGCTATATGCTATGTAAAACTCATCATCTTTAATAGGCGAATTAGGATCATGTAGATATTTATTTGCTAACTCTATGAATTGGTTAAAGTATGTGCTGTCGATATCTTTAATCTTATCAAATAGTTTATTAAATATATCACTAGAGTCGTTTGCTTTAAAGCGTTTAATCATGTCTATATAATTAACCCAAGACTGCTCAATCATTTCATCTGTATAATGAACTGTTGAGTCGTTAAAGTTAATTTCATCCCAGTAATGATTTATCAGAAAATTAGCACGAGCTGCTCCATCAGTCATAATTGTTGGTATTTGTGGAAACTCCATTTCACTAATGACTGTTACTTGATTACTCTCTTTTTTGTCGCTTTTTTTACCATTTTTATTACACGATGTAATAAAAAACATTGTGCCTAGTATTATAAAAGCTATATAATTTTTGATATTCATATTTCTATACATTAATTTTCTTTAGGTAATGTAAAAACAAATTCTATTCCTTTATTCAAATCACTTTTAACAACAATACTTCCATTGTGCAAAATTACAGAATTTTTTACAATAGCCAAGCCTAACCCCGTACCACCTAGTTTTCTAGATCTTCCTTTATCTACTCTATAGAATCTCTCAAAAAGTCTATTTAAGTGCTCTTGAGGGATACCAACTCCTGTATCTTTATAGCTAAAGTAGTATTTAGTATCAGATTCATTAAAGCAGGTTATGAATATATCTATGTTTTCTCCAGCATGGGCTATACTATTATCTAGTAAATTTCTAAATATTGAATATAGTAATGAATAGTTTCCTTCTATTTGTATGTTAGGTTTTAAGTTGTTATGTACGGTAATGTGTCTCTTCTCAAGATCTAACTCAATTTCATCTAATATCGTATTAACTAATATATTAATGCTGATGTTTTGTCTGTCAAACATATCGCTCGAATCTTCAATTCTAGTAAGAGTTGATAGATCTTGAAGTAATCTTGATAGCCTGTTGCTTTGTGCAAAACATCTTTGTAAAAAGTTGTTTCTTTTTTCTTCGGCTAGCTCGGGATGATTAACAATAGTTTCTAGGTATCCTTGAATGCTACTAACAGGGGTTTTAAGCTCATGTGATATGTTTTGTGTAATTTGCTTTTTCATAAGGATGTTCTCTTCTTCTTGTGTAACATCGCTAATAGATAATTCAAAGCTTTTATCTTTAAAAATAACACA
>JASLCG010000046.1 GCA_030151885.1 Bacteroides sp. | reverse complement strand
TGTCGGATTCGAACCAACGACCCCGAGATTACAAATCACGTGCTCTGGCCAACTGAGCTAAAGAGGCGGGTGGGTAAGCTTACTACATCGCGCCGCTACAACCAACTACCTTTGCTGCGATCAAGCCCTGGAGGATTCATCAGGAGCTAGCCGTATAGGACTTACCCGTATCTGCATGCAAAGGTACACAAATAATTTTAACATACAAGAGCTGAGAAACTTTTTTTTAGCCCATAAATATTAACATCCTGAATATCAGTAAAATATTTTTTATTTATTTTTTAATAGGTATATATCCATTCCTTATTTAGTCAACTTTTAAGATGAGAAAATATTGATTAAGCACTTTTATTTATACCTTTGTGACAACAAAAAAGAATAAACAGATAACTATACATATAAATGAGTAATAAAACCATCAAAAACAACACAAAACAATATGCCATGTACTTTGGTACCTATTTGGGCATATACATGATCTTAAAATTCATTTTATTCCCCCTTGCATTTATTATACCCTTCTTAAGCTTCCTTTTTCTAGGATTAACATTGGCAGTACCTTTTGTATCCTATTATTATTTAAAAACTTATCGAAACAAAGCTAAAGGCGGGTATATCAACTTTTGGGAAGCATATAGTTTCTGTATACGAGTTTACTTTTATGCTTCACTTCTTGTTGCTATAGCACACTTTATATATTTTCAATATATAGACCAAGGATTTATTATAGATCACCTCTATGCTCAAGTTAACACATTGTTAGAAGCAAGTGCCGAACACGAGGATTTTGAAGCATTAAAAGAGTCTTTAATGACTACATTAGATAACTTTGCATCTTTAAGTCCTAGAGACTTAACTTTTAACAACTTATCTTTCAATATAACTTTTGGCTTTATTATAGGTATACCTACAGCACTATTAGTTAGGAAAAAAAACATTAGATAAAAATATGGATATTTCTGTCGTTATCCCGTTATTGAATGAAGAAGAGTCTTTGCCTGAATTACATGCTTGGATTAAGAGAGTAATGGATGCAAATCACTATACTTATGAAATAATCTTTATTGATGATGGTAGTAAAGACAGCTCTTGGAAAATTATTGAAGAGCTTAACAATGGATACCCTGAAGTAAAAGGTATTAAGTTTAGAAGAAACTATGGTAAATCACCAGCTCTGTATTGTGGTTTCGAGCGTGCAGAAGGAGATGTTATTATTACTATGGATGCTGACTTACAAGATAGTCCTGAGGAAATTCCTGAGTTATATAATATGATTGTTAAAGATGGATATGATCTAGTTTCTGGATGGAAACAAAAAAGATATGATCCACTCTCAAAAACAATTCCTACCAAGTTGTTCAATGCTACAGCCAGATTCGTTTCAGGTATCAAGAATTTACATGACTTTAACTGTGGACTAAAAGCTTATCGAAAGAATGTTGTTAAGAATATTGAAGTTTACGGTGAAATGCATAGATACATTCCTTTCTTAGCTAAAGAAGCTGGATTTGATAAAATCGGGGAAAAAGTGGTGCAACATCAAGCTAGAAAGTATGGAAAAACTAAATTTGGTTTAAGTAGATTTATAAATGGATACTTAGATCTTATGACTCTTTGGTTTCTAGCTAAGTTTGGTATCAAACCCATGCATTTCTTTGGATTATTTGGTTCTATAATGTTCATTATAGGCTTTATATCTACACTCATAGTAGGTTTTACGAAACTTTATATGATGAAAAATGGTCTTCCATACCGATTAGTCACAGATTCTCCTTATTTTTATATCTCTCTAACAACGATGATTATAGGAAGTCAGTTATTTTTGACAGGATTTATAGGTGAACTGATTGTTAGAAGCTCACCAAATAGAAACAACTATAAAATAGAAAAAAACATTTAACGATGAATAAACCATATCGCCTTATTGTAAGCTTTCTAATTGCTTTAGTAGTAATAGGAAGTACATTCATAAGTTGCTCTGAGGAGACAGATTGCTCTATGACAGCTCGACCTTATGCTGTATGTAAATTTTACACTTATGGAGCTAATAAAGACATCGTAAAAAAAGATACTATTCCAAATCTTACAGTTACTGCTTTAGGTACTGACTCTATTTTACTAAATAGAGATGAGAAAGTGCATACATGGAATCAGCCCCTACACTATACTGAGCCCACGACCACATTTGTTCTAATATATGGTGATCCAAGTGTTGCAACTACTCCAAAGGATACTATTTGGCTAAAGCATGAAAACTCATCATTCTTTGTATCTATAGAGTGTGGATTTCAGACTCGACAGACGATAACAGAAGTAGTTAATTTCACTAAACACAAAATAGATAAGGTATCAATAACAAATCAAGAGGCTAATAATAATGGTAGAGAGAACATTAAAATTATTTTCTAAATTTATATTACTTCTATGTTTAGTCTCTATTAGTATAAATGCATCTGCTGAGGAGAAAGAAAAGAAGAATCCTAAAGATTTAGACTATGCAGAGATCCCTTTTTTCAAAGGTATCTCTATAGGATATGACCTTATGGGTCCTATCTACAAAGCCTACTCTGATGACTATATGACTAATGAAATTTTTGTAGACTTCAATTTCAAAAATCGCTTTATACCAGTTATAGAGCTAGGATATGGCAATGCAAATAAATGGGGAGATAAAGGTATTCACTATAAAGCTAAAGCTCCATATATGAGATTTGGTATGGATTATAATTTCTTTTATAAAAAAAGACATAATAACACTCTATCTTTAGGTTTACGATACGCTTTTACCTCTTTTGATTACGAAGTGAAATCAATGCCCTTAAAAGATGATGTATGGGGCGATCAAATTGATAATCCCAGTATTTGGGATGATATATGGGGAGGTTCTATGCCTATTCCTGATAAAAAATATGCGGGAAACATGCATTGGTTAGAATTTGTAGCAACAGTAAAAACGAAAGTGTTTTACAACATCCATATGGGCTGGTCCTTACGAATGAGACGTAAAATTAGTGCCAAAACTGCAGAAGAAGCCGATCCTTGGTATGTTCCAGGATATGGCATATATAAAAACATGAGATTTGGAATAAGCTACTCAATTATATATACAATTCCTTTTGGAAAGAAAACAAAATAAGCTTATGAATAAAAAATTAAGCAAAAACATTATTTGGATACTAGTGCTAGCCATCGGTACGGTCATCATTATTAGAAAAAATAGTCCCGAACGATACACTCAAGTACAAGGTACAATTTTTGGTACATTATATTCAATTACATATCAGTCTAATGAAAACTTAAAGACTGAAATAGAAGAGGAGTTAAATAGGTTTGATTACTCTCTTTCTACATTTAAGGAGCAATCAATTATATCTAAAGTTAACAAAAACGAAGAGGTTGAATTAGACACCTTATTTACCAACGTATTTAATAAGTCTTTAGAAATTTCGAAGTTAACCAACGGTGCATTTGATATTACTGTAGCTCCACTAGTTAATGCTTGGGGTTTTGGATTTAAACAAGGAGATTTTCCAGATTCACTTATGATAAATAACTTATTGAAATATACTGGTTTTGATAAAGTAAAACTTGAGAATGGTAACGTTGTAAAGGATAATGACCAAATTATTTTAGACTGTAGTGCTATTGCTAAAGGGTATGCAGTGGATGTTATAGGGGATTTTTTAACACGCAAAGAGATTGAGAATTTCATTATAGATATAGGTGGAGAGATTTTAACTAAAGGAGTAAATCCTGATGGAAATGCCTGGAGAATTGCAATAAGCAAACCCATTGACGATGCTACAGCTATAAGTAATGAAGTAGAACTCATATTAAACCTAAAGAATAAGGCATTGGCAACTTCTGGGAACTATAGAAACTTTTACATTAAAGATGGTAAAAAGTACGCACATACCATCAACCCTAAAAGTGGATACCCAGTACAACACAATATTTTATCTGCAACAGTAGTCGCAAATGATTGTATGACTGCTGACGCTTTAGCAACCTCCTTTATGGTTGTAGGTCTTAAACAAGCTCTGGAAATATTAACACAAATAGACGAAGTTGAAGCTTGCTTTATTTACACTGATGAAAGTGGTGACTATCAAACTTATTTAACAGAAGGACTTAAAGAGTTTATTAATTAATCTTCTTCAGACTTTATTGGTAATAATTCTGGATGAATATTTGACATACTAGCCCATAAGCTGTAACGAGCTTCTGGGCTTATTTTTTGTAACATATTAAGAATATCTCCCATAACATTCCTATTCGTATCTTTTTCATGTGGACAGTTCTTTATCTGTTTTTGATAACCTCTTATCTTAGCAAATTCAATTAAGTCTGGTTCTTCGATCAGACACATAGGCCTGATTATTTTCATATCAAACTTACGCATTTCTAACATGGGTGGCATAGTACTAAACGACCCCTGAAATGTCATATTCATTAATAATGTAGCCAAAATATCATCCATATGATGGCCTAATGCTATTTTATTACATCCTAACTCTTTAGCTAAAGCAAAAAGTTTTTTCCTTCTATTCCAGGAACATAAAAAACAAGGTGATTTTCGATAATCAGAACTCATGTCAAAAGAGGTTTCTTCAATGTACAACGGAACCTCTAATTCTTTAAAGAATTCTTTTATATAAGAAGAATCTGACTCATAGCTTATATTACTCATAACAATATGAGCTGCTGATATTTTAAATTTAGGCATAAAGTTCTTAGACCTTTCTGCTAGTAATTCAGCAAGAGCCAAGGAGTCTTTTCCTCCCGAAATGCCTAACAATATATGGTCACCATCTTCAATAAGCCTATAGTCTTTTAACGCTTGATTCAATTTTCTATTCAATTTTTGAATCAGTTTGTATTCATTTGAATTCTTCTTCATCTATCCTTTTATTTAACGTTGTAAATATAATATATATCTTTATATGATAAGTTATCTAAATACTATTCGCCTTAATTATTATAGCTTATATAAAAGATTTAACAGAATAGAAGTATATCAAGAATTATTTATTATTTTTGAATAATACAGACAATTAATACAATAAGTGAAACCTATGTTTAAGCACAATATATTTATATTACTTTTTATTTTACTCGGATCTTCGGTAGTTAATGCACAAACAATAGATCAAGCTAGAGCATTGTTTAACCAAAAACAGTACGAAGAAGCTAAACCTCTATTTGAAAAATTTAAAAACTCGAATCCTAATAATGCCAATTATAACTATTGGTATGGTGTTTGTGCCTATTATACAAACGAAGCTGAGAAGGCAATTAAACCATTGGTATTAGCTAATAAGCGTAGAGTCCCGAATGCCGCTCTTTACCTATCAAAAGCTTATGTAAAGACTTATAACTTTGAAGCTGCACAAGAGACTCTTGAAACACTAATCAAAACAGAAAATAGACGAAAAAAAGACACATCCGACTTAGAGACTCTGCTAGATAATGTCAAGCTTAATATTAGAATGTTACGTGGAGTAGAACAAGTTATGGTTATTGACAGTGTTGTTATTAGTAAAATAGATTTTCTTAATGCTATTAAAATAAGTCCAGAGTCGGGCGCTTTAAGTTATCTTATTCCCTTTACCAAAGACTCTTTAGAATTTAGACCTGTAGTATTTGAAACCGAGCGGGCTAATGTTAGATACTTTTCTAAAAGAAATATCAAAGGGTATTATCAATTATACCAACAAAGCCTTATCGGTGATAATAATTGGAGTAAAAGTGAGTTACTAACAGGCTTATCAAATAATGACTCTATCAACGTAAGCTATCCCTATATGCTAAATGATGGTGTTACTCTGTTTTTTGCTTCAGACCTACCTGAAACATCTTCTGGTGGCTATGATATTAAAGTAACTAGGTACAACTCTGCTACTGATAGCTATTTAATACCTGAAAATATAGGTATGCCATTTAACTCAATATATAATGACTATTTATACGTTATTGATGAGTATAACAATTTAGGATGGTTTGTATCCGATAGATTCCAACCAGCAGATAAAGTTTGTGTTTACACATTTATTCCGAATAAAATAAAACGAACTTATAGTTATGAGGACGAACCTATTGAAAAACTTAGAAATATAGCTCAGCTAAAAGACATAAAACTTACTTGGACTGACTCTGTAGCTGTTCAAGAGGGATTGGATAGATTAGCTTTTATAAAAAACTATCAGCCTAAAGAAAAACAAGACAATACATACTCTTTTATTCTAAATGATAATGTAACTTACTACTCAATTACAGACTTTAAATCAGAACAAGCTAAAGAGCTGTACTTACGTTACAAAAGACTAGAGTCGGATATTAAAGAGCAAAAAGATAAGTTAAGTAACTTGCGTGATAGATTTGGTGCTGGTGATAAAAGTGTAACTCCAGCTATTTTAGATTTAGAAAAACAAGTTTATAACTTAGAGAATGAGCTGATTGAAAGAGAGTTATTTATTAGAAAAATTGAACTTAATACCAAATAATATGGATATATTTATCATTATCGTTCTAAATATGGCTGCGATTATCTTCTTTATCCTAGAGATTTTCGTTTTCCCTGGGATTACACTTAGTGCAATTGCTGGACTATGCTGTATGGGATATTCTATCTACTATGCATTCATTAATATAGGAGATACTGCAGGATACACTACTTGGGTAGCCTCTGGAATAATTGCATTAATTGCTATTTTCTATTTTGTAAGATGGAAAAGACTAGATAAATTATCTTTAAAAGAAAACATAGACTCAACTGTAGATAAATCTGCAGAAAGGAGTATTACACTTGGTGATACAGGCATCTCTACGACTCGCCTAGCCCTATACGGAAGAGCTATTATCAATGGTAAAAATATAGAAGTGAAATCTGCTGATGGATTTATTGACGAAAATACGCAAGTAAAAGTTACAAGTATTTCTAACGCAGATATTATTGTAAAAAGAGTGAATTAAATTAATTATTAACCTATAAAATTAGAAACCCTTATGGAAGCAAGTTTTATACCATTGATAATAACGTTTGTAATAGCAATCGTTGTCATATCAATATTTTTCCATTATGTTCCTTTCTTTTTATGGTTCTCGGCGAAAGTATCTGGAGTTAAAATATCTCTGGTACAATTAACACTTATGAGAATTCGTAAGGTTCCTCCTTACATCATAACTAGAGCTTTAATTGAGGCGCATAAGGCAGGAATAAAAGACGTAACTAGAGATGGTCTGGAAGCTCATTATTTAGCAGGTGGACATGTAGAACAAGTTGTACATGCATTAGTATCTGCATCTAAAGCTGAAATGGACCTATCATTCCAAATGGCAACAGCAATTGATCTTGCTGGTCGTGATGTGTTTGATGCAGTTCAGATGTCTGTTAATCCAAAAGTTATCGATACATCGAAAGTTACAGCTGTAGCCAAAGATGGTATTCAATTAATTGTAAAAGCGCGTGTTACAGTTCGTGCAAGTATTAGACAGCTGGTAGGTGGTGCTGGTGAAGATACAATTTTAGCTCGTGTTGGCGAGGGTATTGTATCATCAATTGGTTCTTCTATAAACCATAAATCAGTTCTAGAAAACCCAGATTCAATATCTAAAGTAGTATTACAAAAAGGACTTGATGCTGGTACTGCTTTTGAAATTCTATCGATTGATATCGCAGATATCGACATAGGTGAAAACATTGGTGCAACACTACAAATAGACCAAGCTAATGCAGACAAAAACATTGCACAAGCTAAAGCAGAAGAACGTCGTGCAATGGCTGTAGCATACGAGCAAGAGATGATTGCTAAAGCTCAAGAAGCAAGAGCTAGAGTTATTGAAGCAGAAGCAGAAGTACCTAAAGCAATGGCAGAAGCTTTCAGATCAGGTAACTTAGGAATTATGGATTATTACCGTATGAAAAACATCCAAGCTGACACTGATATGAGAGAGAATATTAGTAAAGAAAAATAAATACCAATCGCTTAGTTTTTATCGATTGGCGTTAAGAATTAAAACATGTTATCATGAAAAAGAAATTTCCTTCTTCAGAGTTAATCATTAACGAAGATGGTTCTATTTTCCACCTTCATATTAAACCAGAACACCTAGCTGATAAAGTGATTTTAGTAGGTGACCCTGGAAGAGTTGCACTTGTAGCATCTCATTTCGAAAATCAAGAGTGTAATATATCAAGCCGAGAGTTCTGTACAATTACAGGTACATACAAAGGCAAAAGAATTACAGTTGTTTCAACTGGTATCGGTTGCGATAACGTTGATATAGTAGTTAATGAGTTAGATGCTCTTGCAAACATAAACTTTGAAACAAGAGAAGAAAAAGAGACATTACGCCAACTGGAAATTGTACGTTTAGGAACATGTGGTGGCTTACAACCATTTACTCCTGTAGGTACATTTATATGTTCAGAAAAATCAATCGGCATAGATGGTCTTTTAAATTTTTATGCGGGCAGAGATGAAGTATGTGATTTAGAGTTTGAAAAAGCTTTCTTAAAACATATGGAGTGGACGGGTAATATGTGTGCTCCAGCGCCTTATGTAATTGATGCTAATGCTGAACTTATTGACAGAATTGGTCGTGACGACATGGTACGTGGGGTAACAATAGCAGCTGGTGGATTTTATGGCCCTCAAGGTCGTGAGTTAAGAATTCCACTTAGAGACCCTAACCAAAATGCAAAAATTGAAGCCTTTGAATATAAAGGTTATAAAATAACCAACTTCGAGATGGAAAGCTCTGCATTGGCTGGGTTATCTAAATTATTAGGTCACAAGGCAATGACTGTATGTATGGTAATTGCAAACAGACTTATAAAAGAGGCAAATACTGGATACAAAAACACAATCGATAAGTTAATACAAACTGTTCTAGATCGTATTTAATAATAAAGTAAATTAATACTATATATAGGGGAGTAACTTTACAAGAAGGTTACTCCCCTATTCTATTTATAAACATCAGTTTTAATAAATTTCTCGTATCTTTGTAGCACTAAATAGAACAGTTATGATTAATCAAGATACAATATGCGCTGTAGCAACTGCACAAGGTGGAGCGATTGGCACTATCAGAGTCTCTGGTAAAGAAGCTATAGCAATTACAAATAAGATATTCTTCCCTTTTAAAGCTGATAAAACATTAGCTAATCAGAAGCCATATACATTAACTTTTGGACAAATTAAAGACAAAGAAGAGGTTATTGATGAAGTATTAGTAAGTCTTTTCAAAAATCCGCACTCCTATACAGGAGAGGACTCTATCGAGATATCTTGCCATGGGTCTCACTATATTTTACAAAAGGTGATGGAACTACTGATTCAAAATGGTTGCAGAACTGCACAACCTGGAGAGTTTACACAAAGGGCATTCATGAATGGGAAAATGGATCTAAGCCAAGCAGAAGCCGTTGCTGATTTAATAGCCTCAACATCAGCAGCAACACACCGTCTTGCGATGAGCCAAATGCGTGGAGGTTTTAGCAAGGAGTTAACTTTATTGAGAAACGAATTGCTACACATTACCTCTATGATAGAACTTGAACTAGACTTCAGCGAAGAAGATGTAGAGTTTGCAAATAGAGATCAACTTAAAGAATTATCTAATAAAATAGCTAAGCTTATAAGCAAGTTAACAAATTCCTTTAGTCTTGGTAATGCCATTAAAAATGGTATTCCAGTAGCTATTATTGGCGAGACTAATGCAGGGAAGTCTACCCTACTTAATGCACTCCTAAATGAAGAAAAGGCTATTGTAAGCAATATTCATGGAACAACACGTGATGTTATAGAAGATACTATGAACCTAGGTGGAGTTACATTTAGATTTATTGACACGGCAGGTATTCGTGATACAAAAGACACCATTGAGAGTTTAGGTATAGAGCGTACATTCCAAAAATTAGATCAAGCCGATATTGTACTATGGGTTATTGATGCTGCTACGGCTGTAGAACAATTTAAAGAGTTATCGGACAGAATAATTCCTAGAGCTAATGGAAAAGAATTGATCTTGCTACTTAATAAAGCTGAAACTATTGATACGACACAAAAAGAAGAGCTTAAAAAGCTCATTGAAACTAATTATAAAGGATTATCACACCTGTTTATATCAGCCAAAGAAAAGCTAGGCATTGAAGAGCTAGAGGATATTTTAATAACATCATCAAAAATACCCAACATATCACAAAATGATATTATTGTAACTAATGCACGACATTATGAAGCTCTTACGCATGCGCTTGAAGCAATAAAAAGAGTGCAAGATGGTCTAGAGATGCAAATTAGTGGTGACTTTTTATCACAAGATATCAGAGAATGCATCTATCACCTAAATGATATAGCTGGTGAAGTGACTAATGATATGGTTCTGAAAAATATATTTAAAAACTTCTGCATCGGAAAGTAAGATAAGATAAAACCATATATTTTTAGTTAATCAAAGAGTGTTTTAATATTCTCTCATTATTTACTCAGAAAGTCCTTTATTTAGAATATTTCTATTCCCTATTTGTCGTTTGAAAAATAGATTGGGAATAAAATTATGCTCTTCGCTCTGCAAGGAGAACAGAAGACTCCTAAATACAGTATAATAAAAAGCATTAATCAGAATAGAACCGTCAAATTGAGATAAAAACTTTTAACCTATAGTAGTAATAGTCTCTACCTTGTTACTTATACTAAAGGTAAAACTTATAAAGAGTATTTGACTCTTTACAATATTAAATTTACAGTTACTGCTTAAACGAGCAAAAGCAAATGTCAGATCTAACTTATAAGTGATAAAGACTCATTTATCAAACAACTCAAGAATAATATACCTTTTCTTGAATGCTATAAAATAATTAGTAAAATTAATAATACCCTGGGAATCAAAAAAAATGAAATAGGGAAAAGGTTGAATACGCTATGATACGCCACCATGTGGAAACAATATCTCCTTAAACATAGTAAAGTGTTTGAATTCATCTAGCAACACCCCAATAAGACAATTTATACTATTCTGGCAATAATGCCCTAAAAAGGATGACATTCCATACCAGGTTTCCAAAAAACGTTAGAAAAATAAAAAAAATGAATGAGTAGTATTCTTCAATCCAAGGCTACTACCTATAACTATTACTTAAACAACAGCTATTTTGCCAACAAGAAAATATAAGTTATCTGACTCAAAAACTTAGCACTTGAGGTCCTCTTTTCGGAGGATACTACAGTATTTAGTATAATAATCTTTTAATTAAATCCAAATAAAATAATTATTAATAACATACCCCGTGGCCTAGTATTCTAGGCTATAGGAGTAAAACGAACATGCTATTTATCCAGATAAGAAGATATTAAACCAATTGTTTTCTATTTTGAAATAGCCCATAAAAATCTAGTATTCTGTGTTTTAAATATTATACTATAATGCATAAAAAAGGGCCAGTTGGCCCTTTTTTATGCATTAATTTAAATATACTACTTACCTTCTTTTGGGAAAATAAAGTAATTTCCACCATTATCATCAAAACTTGCACCTGAAGGTAACTTTAGATGTTTTTCATTTTTACTCCAATCCCAAACCTTAGTTTCATCTTCAATAATTGTTCCAGTTTCTCTATCGAATTTTTTCCCATTACCCGGATAATAAAGAAGTAATCCATCTGAGTCTGGATGAACTGTCTTCCAAACATTATCTTTAATTTGCTTAGATGTCCTTGCTGTTTCCCAGAATCTAACTTCTCTAACTAATTCGTTAGCTCCACCAATCCAAAAACCAGTTAAGCCATAAGCACCTTCCCTAATTTCTCTATCAGCAACTAAGTTACCATTTATATATACATAATGTTTATGACCATCATATACAAAAGTAATCATATACCACTCATTAGGCTCTGCAGCAAACTTATCTTTAGACACATCAATCTGAGAGTTTCCTGTTTTAATCTGAAGCTGATTAGGTTGAATAGTTACATCACCAAATCTAGGATAGATTTCATCATTCATAGATGAATTAGCCACTAATTTAGTACCACAGATAGCTTTATTATTAGAAGAGTATGAAGAGCGATTCACCATAACTTCCATTGTCCATTGATTTACTTTGAAGTCATCTGCAAACATTTTACCATCTTCTGTTCCAGAACCCCTCATTCTTAATGATTTAGTTACAATTCTCTGTTCTAAAATAAGAATAGTTTCATTTTGCCCTCCAATAATACTAGCATTACCACCAGTTATTTTAACTGGTAATGCATAAGTACTATTACCATTGAAAGCTAGGTTAGATAACTTAATTGGTAATACAGCACTCGATATTCCTGCTTCTAAAATCAGTTCTTCATCTACAGTATACATTTCTGCTGGAAGTAGAGGGTAATTTGTTAAGTGTTGTTTATTGTAAGTATCTAATTGCTTTTGATCTCCTACAACAACATCTACTTTAATAGTGCTGTTACTTTTTCGTGCAAGATTTATTACGACATCATTGATATAAGTATCTTGACCTTCAGCTACAAAACTCTGTAATAAATCATCACTATCTATATAAATTCCTTGGTCACTTTTATGATCTTCAAGAGCATCTTTGTATAGTTCATTTTGGCATCCTATAAAGAGGAAAGCCATTCCAATGCATGATAATATTATTTTTTTCATAGTATTCTATTATTTTTCTATAGGATAAAGTTGATTACCATAATATAAAGCTAAACGTAGCCAATGATATGGTCGTTTGCCAGCTTCTTCACGAGAGATATTTGCATAATCATACTCCATATGATAGGTACCAATACCACCAATTCTTTTTCCACTAGGCAAATCTAAAGTTGCATAATCCAAAATTTGTGTACCATTCAAGCTATTTAACTCTGGTCTTTTAGTAGAATTATAATGATCAATGCCACCTGTTCTCCAAGTTTGCTCAAACTCCACTGTAATAATTGTTTTTTCTTCCCAATCTATCAAATGAGGATGGTTAATTTTAGACAAGACAGAACTAGATCTACTTTCCCAGTAAGCCTGATAGATATAGTTATCAATTAGTTTCGATGTTTCAGTAGAAAGCAGATCTGGCTGACCATCCATTACTAACATACGGCCAGCAGGACGAAGACGACCACTTAAAGTCTCAATAAATATTTGCATATTATTATTACCATTAGGAGAAATTTTTTGACTATTAGCCAAAGTTCCAGAGTGCCCATAACCAGGCTCATAGTCTATATCAAAACCATCCAAATTGTATTTTTCAATAGTATCACAAATAGCATTTGCGTAGGCTCTCACACCTTCTTCAAAGCTTCCGCCACCTTTCTCATCTACCCAATATTCAATAGCACCTCTACCATTTGGAGTCATTTGATCTCCTAAGTTTTGAATAATCCAACATAGTACAGCTTTGCCACTCTTTACCTCTTGGAAAAACTTAAGATCCTTTTTTTGTTCTTCTGATAGGTTTCCTCTAGTACCCCATAACGATACAAAATCTACACTATCAGGTAACGCTTTCAAGTAGTTTTGTGGGTTATCACCTTTACCTGTCCAGTTACCAAACCATCCAAAACCTTTAACATGACGAGTTTTTCTGTATTCTTTAAGCTTTTTAAAATGTTCTTGTTGTTCCAATGGAA
This sequence comes from Bacteroides sp., assembly GCA_030151885.1. Taxonomy (GTDB): domain Bacteria; phylum Bacteroidota; class Bacteroidia; order Bacteroidales; family Bacteroidaceae; genus Bacteroides_E. The sequence continues at coordinate 6,130 of JASLCG010000046.1, read as the reverse complement.
GATCTTCCATTGATTCAGCTTCTAAATAAGGAATTCGTCTCATTAATCCCTCTTGATTACCAAAAATCTCACGCTCACTATCTGTCCATTTGCTACACGACTGAGGTAATAACCCCATCGAAAATATAAATGTTACTAAATAAATAAGCTTCTTTATACTAAATTTTATTGTATTCATAATGTTGAATTTCAAATAATAAGTAATTTAAATTAATGCTGACTTGGCCTATTATCACGAACCCACCATAGTTTTGTGGCTCCTATATCCTCACCACCTAGTAATTCTGTAACTTTATCCATATTAGGATTATTAGTGTGTTCACTTGAAGGATACTTAAATCTTTCAGGAGCATAACAGTTTTTATCTGCTCCAATTCTTTTGTATGCAGCCATATCATGAGGAGGTAAAATAAAAGGATATCCAGTTCTACGATATTCTGTCCATGCTTCCATTGCATTAGGGTATAATGCAAGATACTTCTGAGTAATAATTTTTTGGAATTGTTGCTCTTCTTTACTCAAACTTGAAATACTATTATAATCATCCCACTTAGGAGATACATTCTTTTCAGAGTTTTTTGCACTGTAATAACTATAGACACTATTGTTATTAAATTCGATATCTGATGGTCTATTCGTCGAGCTTATATACTGATCTGCGCCTGACACACCATTTTCTTCAAAAGACATAGCTATCGCAGACTCATACAAGGATTTAGCATCTTCAGAAATCAATCCAAACAATGCAGCCTCTGCTTTTAAAAATAAGACCTCAGAAGCTCTCATCCAGTAAAGAGGAGAACCTTCAGATACATTTGGCATAGAAGCAAACTCTGGAGAATTAGGTCCTGTTTGTTTTTTATTTGCATTAGTAGGTGGCAAACCTAAATATGCTTTTGTTCCATTCGCAAGCGTACCTTCAGTAAAGTATTTAGCAAGACGTGGATCATTATATCCATCCAAATAACTAAAAATTCCTAACCCCATTCTTGTTTCATTATATTCCTGTACTGAAGCAATCATTGAGTTTTTTAAAGGCATTTTACTTGTACTCTGAATTTTAGCTTCTTCTGCAGGTGTTGAAATAACACCTCCATTAGCAAGGTTTAATGCTTTAGTAATGTATTCTTCTGCCAGCGATTGGTCTTTAAAATGTACACGAACCCCTAATCTAAGCATTAATGAGTTAGCAAATTTAACCCACTTCGTCACATCTCCGTCATAGATAGCATCATACTTATCCATTAGTAAAGCATTGTACTTATTTAATATTTGCACACTAGTATCCAAGTCTGATAGCATAGCTCTGTACACCCTTTCTTGTGAGTCTAATTCAGGAGCAATATTACCATCACCTGCTTTAGTATAAACAATAGGACCAAAAGCATCTGTGGCCCTTAACCAACCTACAACTTTTACAATATTAGCCACAGCTAATGTAGCTTTATCAGTAGGATCTTCAGATTTTGAAGTTTCTTTATAAATCTCATTCCAAGATTTAAATAAATTAGAATATAAATTGTCGTAAGCATAATTCATACGTCCTCCTACAAAATTCCAACTTGCTTCAATATTGAATCCCCAATTATTATTATTACCAAAATAACCAATATAGCTACCTGATGATATCAAGTCTGTATTTTGTAAATCATTACCTGGACCTGTAGTTCTATCAGGAGAACCTATTGGAATAACCAATTGTTGCATTTTCATGAAGGATGCACCATAAGCTAATCCTCCAGCCTTAAATTCGTCATCTGTTACCCCATATATATTTGTATTGATATCTTCATAATCGGTGCAAGCAGAAAACAATGCTATAAGTGCTAAATATATATATTTTTTCATTTTTCTGATGTATTAAATTTGATTAGAATCCAACTTTAAGCCCCACACCAAATGTTCTTTGGCTTGGTAACATAAAGTAATCATAACCTTGTCCAAAAGTACCAGTAGAAGCTGTTAGTTCAGGATCAAATGGAGCTTTATTATAAATCATCCAAAGATTGGTACCATAAACAGATAATGATAAATCATTTATCACATTATTAAACCATTTTTTAGGGAAAGAGTAAGATAAACGTGCCTCTTGTAGTCTAACATTAGTTGCTGAATATACATAGTATGCATCTAAGTTTGATACTGCCTCATAATAAGTTTGAGGATCAACCACAAAATCTCCTAACTGTACACCACCCGCATCTCTAACCTGTGCAGAAGCTTTAGAAACCCCAAATAAATCAAGTGTTGCTTGAGTTTTTGAAATGACATTACCTCCTAATCGTGCATTAAAAAGCATATTAAGGCTAAATCCTTTATAATTTAAAGTAGTATTCCATCCTAAGTTCCATTTAGGGTTTACACTACCTATTTTATAAGGAGAAGTTGTTTCTGTTAATAATTTATCACCATCTTCTTTATTATAGATAATATGATTTTCATCATCTCTCTTTAACCACTCATCAGCATACATATCACCCATTTGGCCACCTTCTCTTAAACGAAAACGTCCCATTTGAATATCAGATAAATCTAATGTTTGAGTTGGATCAACAGGGTTCTTAACATTACGAGCTAGTTTTTTTATCTTATTTCTATTCGCTGTAGCAGTAATGCTTGTATTATAACCAAAGTCTCCAAATGATTGACTAACACCTAAATTAAACTCAACACCTTTGTTTTGTACATTACCTGCTTGTACAAACATATAGTTATATCCAGAACCTTTAGATAACTGAGCCTTAAGAAGTTGATTATAAGTATTCGATTTATATACTGTAAATCCTAGAGATAAAATGTTATTAAACCACCTAGAGTCCACCCCTAATTCATAAGATCTGGTTCGTTCAGCTTTAAAATCTGATAGTGGATAATACTCGTAAGGATCTACTGCACCACCTGATATATTATGAGTAATAGTACCTGGGGTTAATCCTGTAAATGGTATTGGAGATCCTACTTCAGTATAAGAAGTTCTAACTTTTAAGAAAGAAAGAACTGGCTCTATTCTTTTTCTAAAATCCTCAGAAAGTAACTCTGTAACTAGAGTTGAAAGCCCTACAGAAGGATAAAAAATCCACTCATTTTTACTGTTTACCAATTGAGAAGGACGATCACCTCTACCTGTTAATGTTAGGTATACAGCTGACTTCCACGATAGCTCCGCAGATGCGAACATAGCAATATTTCTCGTTCTACTATTACCACCAGTCTCAGTAGCAGCACTATTTACAGGATCTAGATTCGTATATGTAAATTTATTAGGAACAAGAAGTAGTTGTCCACCATATCCACGACCTTTAGTATCATACTCTTCGAAAGAAGAACCAACGTTTGCAGTTAAGAAAAAATCATCATTCAGTGATTTATTCAAATTAACCATTACATCGGCATATTTTTGTCTAAATACTGAACTAGAATAGTTATATCTGCCTTTAGGTTTAGCAAAAGTACCTATAGTAGAAGCATATCTTTTATCTTCTTTTTCACTATAAGTATTATCCAAACGTACACGTCCTGCAACATTTAGCCAATTGGTAATTTCATATTTTGCTTGACCATAAAACATATATCTATCTTTTACTTCGGGTCTTACATTACGGTAAGCAGTCCAATAAGGATTTTGAATATCCATCCCCATGTCTCCAGGTCCCCAGTATTGTTTGTTATACCCAAGTGCAGCATCATATCTTTCAAAATACTTCTCTTGATCAAAATTCATACCTCTTGGATATAAGTATGCACCTACTATAGGATTAAAATATGTACCATAAGAGACCATATTATTAGCAAATTCTCTAACATAACTAGCTGAAGCGTCCAATGTTAATTTATCATTGAATAATTTAACTGTATTTCTTAATGTTACATTATATCTATGGTATTTATTGTTAGGTACTATACCTGTTGCATTTATAGCTGAAGCAGAAAAATACGTTTGATTTTTTTCTGTACCTGCAGAAATATTAAATGAGTTATTGAAGGTATCACCAATTCTAAAGAAATCATCTTTAGGATTATATGAAGTTGGAGTTTCTAATTTGTTACCCCAAGACCTTGATTCTCCTGAAACATTACCATAAGTGTTTTGAAATTCTGGCAATATATAAGCCTTAGCAGCTTCATAAGATGAATTTACATTCACTCTAACCTTGCCATTTACACCTTTTTTAGTATTTATAAGAATTACACCATTCGCCGCTGATGCACCATAAAGAGCTGCTGCTGATGGTCCAGTCAAAACAGAAATACTTTCAATATCATCAGGGTTAAAGCTTGAGATACCTTCACCTGAAGTCATCCCTCCAAATCCTGTACCATTACCACTTCTATCTGCCTGATTACCTATAGGAATACCATCTACAACATATAAAACATTGTTATCTCCCATAATAGACTTGTTACCTCTCATTACTACACGAGTAGAACCACCTACACCTGAAGAGCTTTTTTGAATATTAACACCAGCTATCTTACCGTTTAAGGAGTTTACAAAGTTTGCATCTTTTACTGCTGTTAATTCATCACCTTTTACTTTCTGAACATTATAGCTTAATGCTTTTTCTGATCTTTTAATACCCAAGGCAGTAACTACAACCTCATCAAGTAGTTTTGTATCTTCAACAAGTACTATTTCTATAGAGTTGTTAGATTTAAGGAGAACACTCTTAGAAATATAACCTATATAAGAGAACTCCAACGTTTCCCCTTTTTCCGCTTCGACAACAAAATTTCCATCAAAATCTGTTATAGTACCTTTATTACTACCTTTTACTACAACATTAACTCCAATAAGGTCCTCACCATTAGAGTCTTTTACTTTTCCTGTAATTTTGTTCTTCTGATTGACAATGTAACTACTATTATTAGCCGCTTCAATCTTAGCTAAGTCTTTTGCATCGACCTGATAAGTAACGGCTAATAATAAAAGCACTAAAAAGAAGCTTTTACATCTGTTATTCATAGTCACTTTTTAATATATTAATAATATAATTTACTTTAACACACATATCTATTAAATAGATTTATATAGTTTCGAAACTGATTGCAAACTTATCTAAAATATATTTAATATAAAAGCACATTATTAAATAACTTTAAGATAAAATTTCATTATATTAGAAATACATATACACTCATTAAACTAATTAATAAATAATTTTAGTTATACTAATTACTATAGGAGTATATTTACTTAAATATAAAAGCTACTCTAAATACTTTCACTACATATTTAGATTATAGTTCTACCCATAAGATTTTACGAGTAAGTAAAACAAAAAGAAAAAGAGACAACGATTAAGTAAGAAAATGTAGTTTAACTAATGAATTATAATAAAATATCAAGAACTGAATTTAGATTATACTCTAAAGTTGATCCTCAAAAAAAATAAAAATATAAGTTCAAAAACTTGCAAATAAACAAACAGAATCAACCTTTTACAACTTAATGATAATTTAGGCATCATAAAATAACTCATCGAATATGCATAGGAAAAAATAAACAAAGAGGCTATAATATTAATTACTAAAGAGAATCTAAACGAAAAAGAAAACAAGCGCATATAGCAAAACCTTGAAGTGTGAGTTTACACAAAACTATCCCAAATAGCACTAAGCTCAATACAATATACTAAGGGCGAACTCACTTAATACTTAGTATTAACCGTAAGACTTAAACATTCGAAACATGTAATTCATAGATAAAATTTATTATACACTTATAAAAATCGACTACGAAATGAATATAAAAGTCATATTTAAAACCAAAAATCCCTAATAACAATATGTGAAATTTTAATAATTTATTCATATTAACTCTAGTTAGATGCTTCTAATATATACTGCTACTTCCTGTCTTTTATCCAAATACGGCAAGAAAACAACGCTCACTTTCAATCAGATTACTTAATACTAAATTCACTCGCATTACTAGATCCCGAAAATTCATTTTATACTCAATACGACCAAATCAATTTATACTTGGATAATGATAATGCTGGAATCAGGGCTACAAATAAAATACTTAATAGATATTCAAATGCTAAAAGTTATTCCAGCACTTATTCAAATTACAAAGATCTAAATGAGTGGTTAGTAAAATCTATTTTAGAAAAGTGATTTACTATAA
>JASLCG010000045.1 GCA_030151885.1 Bacteroides sp. | reverse complement strand
TCTATTCATATTTCTAAGAGTTTATTATTTAACAAACAAAGATTAGAATAGGTTCTTGAAAAAGAGGTACTACCACCAACGATAGTTAGTGCCACACAATGGGTCATCAAAACAAGGATCAATGGTCCACTTCGTTTTTGGTAACGAACTAGATTCCCACCATGCTTTATAGTGTGCAGCAGCATCTAGTATTTCTTGATTAGATAAAAAATACTGGGCTTCGTAGTTTTCTGCATTTGCCCGAACCATTCTACAACCCAAAGAAGCATAGTCACCAATTCGGATTGACTCTACAATCCACAACATACACTCTGCAACATTTATATCCGATACAATATGTGAAGAGATTGGAGGTAAAGGGAACATCGGTACTGGCGTTAAATCAGTAGAGTATTCTAAAAGTTGAGGGATATCTTTTGGAGAGAAATTCGGAACTTCAACAAAACCTTCTGGGCTTTTAGTATTATATGTTCCTGCTTTAAGTTGCTTCACAAATAGTTCGACATCAGGATGATCAAAGTCTACCTGTTTATTATTATTACAACCATAGGTTATTAATAATATAGATATTAAGAGTATTATGTTTATGAATTTTCTCATTGACAAATGGAAGAATACTAGCAACTTAATGTATTTTTATAAATAGACCCTTGCTTATTATTTTACAAATATAAGTTAAAAAAAGTCTCTATCACAATTTTTAAGACAAAAGTGAATAGAGACTTTTAATATATATTAATAATATAAAATATTAACAGGCTTTAAAGCTCATATCTAAGCCTTTAACAGAGTGGGTTAGAGCACCTACTGATATGAAATCTACTCCACATTCAGCGTATTCTCTCAATGTTTCAAAAGTAATACCACCAGAAGATTCTGTTTCGTATTTTCCATTAATTATATCTACAGCTTTTTTAGTATTCTCAGGAGTAAAGTTGTCTAGCATAATTCTATCTACTCCACCTATTTCCAATACTTTATTAAGCTCTTCAAAGTTTCTAACTTCTATCTCTATTTTAAGATCTTTCTTGTTTTCTTTACAGTATTCTTGCGCTCTCAAAATTGCTTTATCAATTCCTCCAGCAAAGTCAACATGATTGTCTTTTAATAAGATCATATCAAACAATCCAATTCTATGATTAACTCCTCCACCAATTTTTACAGCTTCCTTTTCAAGCATTCGCAGGCCTGGAGTTGTTTTACGAGTATCTAATACTCTTGTTTTCGTACCCTTTAAAGCTTGTACATATCTATTTGTAGTGGTAGCAATACCGCTCATTCTTTGCATTACATTAAGCATTAAGCGCTCTGTTTGTAGTAAAGATTGTACCTTCCCCTCAACTACCATAACAATATCTCCTGGCTTTACACGAGCACCATCATTAATGAATATCTCCGTTTTAATTGTCGAGTCAAAGCGATTAAATATCTCTTTAGCTATTTCAACACCAGCCAAAATTCCTTCTTCTTTAATCAATAGTTTAGATTTTCCCATTGCATTACTTGGTATACAAGATAATGTTGTATGGTCTCCATCGCCTATATCTTCGGCAAAAGCTAAATCTATTAATTTGTCAATAAGCTGCTCTTTAGTCATCTGCATTGTCTATCCTTATTTGGTGAATATATAAATGATTACTTCTGTTTTTAAAGAAACAGTTAATTCTATAACGGGAGTCTTTAGTAGCTAACGAGCCTATAAAAAAACCCGCTCCATCTCTTATACTACTGTGCTTTAACTCGAATGAACAAATTGTTCTTGTTGAAAAGAATTGAGCTAAATTCTCTACAACTTGTTCTTTTCTTCCTCTATAATGTCTATCTATAACTTTTAAAGAGACATCGTCATTTAAGAAAGGCAATATCCGAGAAGCCTCTGCACATTGAAATGTTTCAATAACAGCCTTAGGTATGTCATCTCCCTTATCAATATCGGGAGATATACACATAAGTGTAAGGCTTAAAATTAACTTTAGTACCATAATTAGAAAGGTTTAGTATTAAGCAAAGTTAATTAATTCTTATAATAAACAACAAAAAATGTCTATTTTTGAGGCTTCATACAAATTCAGATAAAATGAAAGCAACCCTCCTAGTTGTCGGAAAGACAGTCGAGCCCTACTTTGTTAAAGGGATAGAAGAGTATATTAAAAGGACTCAAAGATACCTAGCCTTTGATATACAGGTTATTCCTGAGCTTAAAAACACAAAGAGTATGACAGAAGATCAGCAGAAAGAAAAAGAGGCTGATTTAATTTTAAAAGAAGTCTCAAGCAGCGACCATATTGTTCTTCTAGACGAAAGAGGAAAACAATTCAAATCATTGGAGTTTGCCGAATGGATGCAAAATAAAATGATAAATGTAAATAAAAGGCTTCTATTTATTATTGGTGGTCCGTATGGTTTCTCTCAGCGCATCTATGATATAACTCAAGAAAAAATATCACTGTCTAAAATGACTTTTTCGCATCAAATGATCCGATTGATATTTGTAGAACAAATATATCGAGCAATGAGCATATTAAATGGTAGTCCTTACCATCATGAATAAAAGACAACAGCGTAGAAATGTTTCTACGCTGTTGTCTTTTATAGATCTTTTATTTTAAAAGGGTTGAAAGATATATCTGTGTCGAATGTATCTACACCTTCTACTCGTTTTATATACTTTACAACCTTTATGGTTATTGGTAATACAATTACTTCATAAATTGACTTTAAGAATATTTGAATAATCATTAACTCGAAAAGTAATGTCCAACTCATCTCTCCTCCAAATGCTATTGGGAAAAAAATTAGGGAGTCTCCTGTTTCTCCTACTATTGTTGACCATATTGCTCTTGCTGAAAAATTCTTACCGCCAGATGCTACCTTCATTTTACTCATTACATAGGCATTTAAGAATGAACCTACTAAAAATGCAATAAAACTAGCTAAAGCGATACGAGGAGCTAATCCAAATATAAAATTAAAATGTGGGTCTCCATCCCAATCGGATGCACCAGGAAGCCATACAGCTACTAACCCCATCATAACCACAAAGAAGTTCATTATAAAACCAGACCAAATAATTAATCTAGCCTTCCTAAATCCCCATACTTCGGATATACAGTCATTAATAATATATGAAATTGGAAAAATTAAAAGACCTCCAGTTATATGGACTCCAAACAGATCAATAACCTTTGTTTCTAAAAGATTTGCTGCTATAAGACATACATTAAACACTATGCCCATTAGCATAAATAAAACGGATACTTTCTTATTCATAATTCTTGTTTTTTACGTGGTTTACCAAGCACACGAAGCCTTTAAACGGCATTAGTTCTACAATATTTATTAAGCTTGCAAAAGTAAGCATTTAAATACTAAAATAAACAAAGAAGGTCAAGGAATAATCCTTGACCTTCTCGCATTCAAAAAAATCTATACTATAAATTATAGTCTAAAAAGAGAAGTCAATACCTACTCCAAAGACTTTATTAGTTCTTGTAAACTGATAATCGATTGGAGAAGCATTTGGAATACCTTCCATTTTAATGTAGCTAGATTTGTCGAACTTCTGATAGTTGGTCCAAAAGTAAGCTACGTTTAATTTTATATTTTTAGCTAACATAAAAGCTGCACCAAAACCATAAGACATTGAACTTACAGAGAAGCTTAAATCTGACTGATACTCTTGTGTTACACCATATTTTGTTCTTTGTATACCTGCACTGACTAAAGCCCAATCACATACATCCCACTCAAGGCCTCCTAAATACTCATTAGTACCTTGCTTAATGTGTTTTTGTTTTTGATTTGCCATTTTAGCACCTTTATCAAAATAGTGATTATAACCAACAGAGGCTCTTAAAGATGGTAAGATATGATATGTTGCACCAACAGTTAGAATACTAGGTAAATCATTAGGTGTATTTACACCATCTTTAAACATCTTTGTATCATCTCTTTTTGTATTGTTCTCAATGTTTAACTTGGTACGCATCTCATATTTTACAGCAGCATCCCACTTTCCAGAACGAAAATGTACACCTACAATTGGAGTTACCCCCCACCCAGTTTGGGTAGCATTTAGATACTTATCAGATGCTTTTTCAGCTAATCCATCCAATGTCTGTGCTTTAGTAGTTAGTTCTTGAGCTTTTTCAACGTCTCCTTTTTCAACGTTTGCTTTTTCTTCTAGTTTTTTAGCTTCTACTAAAAAAGATTGTGATATGCTTGATAAATATTTGCTTACATTAGTCATTTTTGTACCACCACCAAAATTGGCTTCAATATCACGAATGTATCCAGTATATTTATTATTGACGTAATTCATACGAATACCACCATACAGAGCCCAATTATCATTTATTTGATAGGCCGCACCCATTTGCAAACCAAAAATAATTTGCTTTCCTTTTATAAAGGAGTCCATACTGTATTGTGTCGTTTTAAATGTCTCATTTAAAGCTGAAGGCAATAAAGAAACAATAGATTCAAATGAAGGTAGGCCATAATCAAAAGTTGCTTTACCACCACCACCAATCACAGAAAATGCACCTGAGAAAGTCCACTGATCTCTTTTCTTAGCTACAAATAGGCTTGGTAAAAAAGGAGCTGCTGCATCACCTTTAAATTCTTTAGTATATCCATCTCCATTTACATTTGCACTAAAACCTGGAAAAGTTTTTTCAGATCCAAATGTGGAATTAATCGTACGAGTTTGAAAAGCACTCTGACCATTGAATGAGAAACTCCAACCATCTTTTAAAAAAGCTGTACCTGCTGGATTATAATAAATAGCATCAATTTCAGTAGAAGATTGTCTAGCTAAATGTCTTAGGTAGGCAACGTGCTGATTGGTATTTGTTAATAGCCCCCCTGCATAAGTTGTAATAGAAACTATTAATAGTGCACCAAGTAGAATAAAATTCTTTCTCATAAATTCTTTTTTTGATTTTACAGCCGGCAAAGGTATAACAATAATGCACATAACAAATATTTATGTGCATTATTTTACTCTAAAGCACCCCTTTTTGTTTAAAATACAACTATTTTAAATAAAACATTAGTGCTAAATTGATTTAAAGCAAGTAAAAATTTATATGTTATTAATACTGAAAATAAATGGCTATTATTTATATCTTTGTAAAGTTTTCAATTATTAGTTCTCAATACTATTTTTAATAAAATCGATATTAATGAGTTTAAAGATTTGTTTTTTCGGCTCTCAGCCATATGATGAAGATTCATTTAAAGAAGCCAATAAAGCGTATGGGCTTGATTTAATTTTCTATAAAGGTAACCTAAATAAGAACAACATAGTATTAGCTAAAGAGTGTGATGCTGTCTGTGTTTTTGTCAATGATACAGTAGATAGAGAAGTTATTACTAAACTAGCTGAATATGGGGTTAAACTAATTGCACTGCGTTGTGCTGGTTTCAATAATGTAGATTTAGAGGCTGCAGAAGAGTTTGGTATCAGAGTAGTACGTGTTCCTGCATACTCTCCATATGCTGTAGCAGAACACACTGTTGCTTTAATGCTAGCACTTAATAGACGTATACCTAGAGCTACATGGAGAACACGTGATGGTAACTTTTCACTACACGGTCTTCTTGGCTTTGATATGCATGGTAAAACTGCAGGAATCATTGGTACAGGTAGAATTGCTAAGATATTAATTCAAATTCTTAAAGGTTTCGGATTAAATATACTAGCATATGATCTATTCCCAGATACTAAATTTGCAGCAGAAAATGATATTAAATACGTCACTTTGGACGAGCTATATAAAGAAGCTGACATAATTTCACTGCACTGCCCTTTAACAGAAGATACAAAGTACTTAATTAACGACTACTCTATTAGTAAAATGAAAGATGGCGTTATGATTGTAAACACTGGACGTGGACAGTTAATTAACACTAATGCTCTTATAGCAGGTCTAAAAAGTAAAAAAGTAGGTTGGGCTGGATTAGATGTTTACGAAGAAGAAGGAGATTACTTCTATCAAGATAAATCAGAAAGTATTATTGACGACGATGTTTTAGCTAGACTTTTATCATTTAACAATGTTATTGTAACGTCTCACCAAGCCTTCTTTACAAAAGAAGCTCTAAATAATATTTCATTGACTACTTTAAATAACATTAAAGACTTTTTTACTAAGAATGAATTACCAAATGAAGTGAAGATAAATGAGTAAATAGTAAAAATACAACTTTTTACTTCTATTTTTTGTTTAAGAGTGTAGATTATTACTACACACATGGATATAAATTTAAGATCTATAAGACAAGAATACAATAAAAAAGGATTATTGAGAAAAGACATTCCCAATAATCCTTTTATATTATTTCAAAAATGGTTACAAGAAGCTATAGATGCACAAGTAAATGAACCTACAGCAATGATCGTAGGTACTGTTTCACCCGAAGGCACACCTTCAACCCGCACTGTATTACTTAAAGAGTTTAGAGACTCTAAGTTTGTATTCTATAGTAACTATGAAAGTAGAAAAGGGCAACACCTCTCTCAGAACAACCATATATCAATCTCTTTTATATGGCATGAATTAGAACGGCAAATTCACATTGAAGGAATTGCAGAGAAACTTGAAAGTAACATATCTGATGAATACTTTCAATCTAGACCCTATAAGAGCCAAATAGGAGCCCGCATATCGCCTCAAAGTCATCCTATTGATAGTCGCTTTCAAATAATGCGTAAATTTATAATAGAATCTAGTAAGTGGATTGGAAAAAGTATCCAACGTCCTGATAATTGGGGTGGATATGCTGTTACAGCAAATAGAATAGAATTTTGGCAAGGCAGGCCAAGTAGGTTACATGACCGATTCTTATATCAAAATAAAAGTGATGATAAATGGACAATACATAGAATAGCTCCTTAACTCTAAAATATAAAATACTATTTACTTTAAAATATACTAATATGGATATAAAGCTACATTACATCTATCACAGTGGATTCGCAATTGAAACAGAACAAATTATTATTATAATTGATTATTACAAAGACTCTTCAAAAGCGAAAGGCATTGTATATAATAAGCTTCTTAAGTCTAAAAAAAAGCTTTATGTATTATCTACCCACATACATTATGATCACTTTAATCCAGAAATATTTAATTGGAAAGAAATAAATCCCAATATTATATATGTATTATCTACCGATATTATGGAGTCTAAAGACTGCTGTAAAAAGGATGATGCTATATTTTTAGCCAAAGGGGAGAGTTGGAGCAGTAACGACTGTACAATTGAAGCTTTTGGATCAACCGATGCGGGTATCTCTTTTGCTATTACCATCGATTCAAAAAAAATATTTCATGCTGGAGATTTAAATAACTGGCACTGGAAAGATGAATCTTCTGATGCATATATCAAAGAGGCTGAACAGTTTTATTTAAGTGAACTTGAATTCTTAAAAGAGAAATACAAAGCATTCGACTTAGTAATGTTCCCTGTAGACCAAAGAATGCAAACAGATTATGATTTAGGAGCTAAACAGTTTGTAGAAAACATAAAAGTACATTATTTTGCACCTATGCATTTTGATGAGCACTATAATGAAGCAAATGCTTTCGATCTAGTAGCTCAAAAGAACAATGCTAATTTCATTAAAATAACTCAACCTGGAGAAGAGTTTAAATTAAAATTATAATAGCATACACAACATGAAAGACATCATTAAATTTGGTTTCATTGCTTTGATAGGATTACTATCATCAAACTACCTAAACGCACAAAACCAAGAAGAGAAGTATTTAGTAGGAGCAGTTCCTGAAATAGAAGGTAAAGTTACTTTTGCTAAAGTTATCCATTTACAAGGTGTTTCAAAAGAAGATATCTTTGAAAATATTGTATCATGGATGAATCAATATGTAGAGAATAAAGATGCTACAAGCAGAGTCGTATATCAAAATTTAGACGAAGGTATAGCGGTTACACTAGCTACTGATACCATTGTTTTTAAATCTACAGCTTTATCACTAGATAGAACCTTTGTAAACTTTCAATTAGAAGCAAGAGTATCTGACGAACAGTGTGATTTAGCAATGACCAAAATAAGCTATAAATACCAACAAGACGAAAAGTACACTGCTGAAGAGATGATCAGCGATGGTACAGCACTTAATAAAGCGAAAACTAAAATATATAAAGGACTGCAAAAGTGGAGAATAGGTACTATTAATTTTAAAGATAAACTTTTTGATAGTGCGACCACTTCATTAAGTAATTTAAAAGCAACGAATAGAGCAGAACAGCCTCTAATACCTCTACAACCAAGTATTTCAAAACAAAAATTGGAACCTGCAAAAGAGTATGCTGCAAAAACTATTCAAAGTAACATAACAGAAGATTCTATATATTCGATCTTATATAATAAAAAGAATATATATATTCTTCAAATAGATAATAACCCTATTAAATATAATATAACAAATTATTTTTCTGGTATTGGAAACTTCCTAGGAGAAGAAAGAGTCTATCTTACTATTCCAATGAGTGAAGAGTTCTATGATATGCTAGAAGATAGTGATAACTTTAATATTAGTATATTTAAAGATGGTGAGAGTACAGCAAGTATTAGATTAACTTGTAAAAAGAATATTGCACAATCAATTGTGCCAGAATCTATAGATAATGTTACCTTAAGAAAAGAGCTAGCTAAACAACCTATCCACAAATTGTACATCAACGACATTGTTGATATAGTTATTAATAAGTAATTAGAATGAGTATGAAAGTAGATGCACGTTTTGATCACTGTAACATAAATGTTACCGATCTTGAAAAAAGTATAGAGTTTTATAACAAAGCCTTAGGCTTAAAAGAGAGTCGCCGAAAAGAATCTAGTGATGGCTCTTTTATTCTTGTTTATCTAAAAGATGGAAAATCTAACTTTGAATTAGAGCTAACATGGTTAAAAGACCATCCACAAAAATATAATCTAGGCGAAAATGAAAGTCATATCTGCTTTAGAGTTGCAGGAGATTATGATAAAGTAAGAGCCTTTCATAAAGAGATGGATTGTGTTTGTTACGAAAATCATGATATGGGACTATACTTTATTGTAGACCCAGATGGATACTGGATAGAAATTCTTCCTTTAAGCTGGTAAGAGTTACAAAAAATAGTAGAAGTGAATTTATTCACTTCTACTATTTTTTTTGCTGACTTTTTCTTGCAGCTCTCTTTTTTCTGATATCAGCTTTCATTTTAGCAGATCCAGAATTGTGCTGACCTCTAATATATGTAGCTTTTTTTGCTTTAGTCTTAACCTTCTTTTCCTTGTTTTCTCCTGAAGTCTCGTCTTTACCTCCACGGAAAACAATTCCTCCCATCATCGCTTGTTCTAAATCGCTCATAGTAATTTATTAATATAATTATATTACAAATATAATCTAAAAATAGTAATTTATAGGTACCTATTTTAAATCATTAAGATATTTACAGAATAGTGCATTTATATAAATATTTAGATATCAATCTATTATATAATTCAACCTTAAATAGTTGAAAATATTTACTCAATAGATTTGGATATGTAATATATACCTACTACATTTGCAATCGCAAAACAGAAATAAAGCCTCTTTAGCTCAGTTGGCCAGAGCACGTGATTTGTAATCTCGGGGTCGTTGGTTCGAATCCGACA
>JASLCG010000011.1 GCA_030151885.1 Bacteroides sp. | reverse complement strand
CAGGGATTCGAACCCCGACAAACAGTACCAAAAACTGTTGTGCTACCGTTACACCATCGGACAAACTAGAGTCACTTTCTTTTCAAAAGCGTTGCAAAGATATGTATAGGTTTTTACATATCCAAACATATTAACATTATTTTACTTTACAATTACTAAGAAATAATTCTTTTTACCTCTTTGTACTAGTAAGTATTTATTGTTAAGTAGATCATTTTCAGTAACTAGGTAGTCGCAATCTTCTAGTTTTTCTTTATTCAAAGAAATTCCTCCACCTTTAGTTAATTTTCTCATTTCTCCTTTTGAAGGAAATATTTGAGCATTGTCAACAAACACATCAACAGCTTTAATTCCCTCTTTTAATAGAGATTTATCTATTTCAAATTGAGGTACACCTTCAAAAACTGATAAAAGAGTTGCTTCGTCTAATTTCTTTAGAGTTTCTGATGTTGATTTACCAAAAAGGATTTCTGAAGCTTCAACAGCCATATTATAATCATCCTCAGAGTGTACCATAATAGTAACCTCTTTTGCTAATCTTCTTTGTAACAATCTTTCATGAGGAGCTTTAGCATGCTCTTCAATAAGGTTTGTTATAGTCTCTTTATCTAAAGATGTGAAAATTTTGATGTATCTAGCTGCATCACTATCGCTAACATTTAACCAAAACTGATAGAACTTATAGGGAGATGTATAACGTGGGTCTAACCATACATTACCCGATTCTGTTTTACCAAACTTTCCTCCATCAGCTTTAGTAATAAGAGGGCATACTAATCCATAAACATCTTTGTTGATAGTTCTTCTAATTAGTTCTCCACCAGTGGTAATATTACCCCATTGGTCAGATCCACCCATTTGCATCTTACAACCTTTACTTCTGTATAGATGTAGGTAATCATATGCTTGTAATAATTGATAAGTGAATTCGGTAAATGATAAACCATCTCTTGCTTCTCCATTAAGTCTTTTCTTAACAGATTCTTTTGCCATCATGTAGTTTACAGTAATATGTTTACCAACATCACGAACAAAATCAAGAAAAGTAAAGTCTTTCATCCAGTCGTAATTATTAACTAGTTCAGCTTTATTTGGTACATCAGACTCGAAATCTAAGAATTTAGCTAATTGCTTTTTAATAGCTTCTTGATTGTGCTTAAGTGTAGCATCATCTAATAGATTTCTTTCTGCAGACTTCCCAGAAGGGTCACCAATCATACCTGTAGCACCACCAATAAGTGCTAGTGGCTTATGTCCACAGCGTTGTAAGTGTCGAAGCATCATTACTCCACACAAGTGACCAATATGCAGTGAATCTGCAGTAGGGTCAATTCCTACGTATGCTGTAACTTGTTCCTTTTCAAGTAATTCTTCAGTACCAGGAATGATGTCATGAATCATTCCTCTCCATGTTAGTTCCTCTACAAAATTCATATCTTTATGGTATTATTTTTATATTTATATTATCTACAAAAGTACGACTCTTTATTAGAACAAGCAACCTGATTAAAAAAAAATACGTTTTGTATTACTCTCTATCTCATTAATTAGTTTCTTTATTTCTATATTTTTGTCTATTGCTATGTTCGAAAGTATGGTTTCAATGTCTAAATCTGAATTATCGCTTTCAGCAAGTATATTAGTTATTGAGTTAATCGTTTTGTAATTATATTTTTCTCCAAAGGAAAGTATAAATCCGAGTCTAATTAACTGATTTGCTTGTTCTGGCTTTCCTCTGAATCCATGAATAATCCAAGGCTGCTTAGGTTTAATCAATTTGTATATTTTGATAATCTCCTCTAAAGATTTCACCATGTGTATAATTACAGGCTTTTTTACCTCTTCAGCAATTAGGAGCTGCTTATAAAATACATCAGCTTGTAGTATTGCATTGTTGCTTTTTAAGTTGTCTATACCTATTTCCCCTATTGCTAGAATATTTTTTTTATTAGAAACTTTCCTAAAGAAGTTCCAGTCTATTTCAGTGGGAATATTCCAAGGATGTATTCCCACTGAGAAATTCAACTCAGTATTGTAGTCTTGAATACTTGGAAAAGAAAGATTATAGATTGTGTCTAATCTCTTTTCTTCCTTCTTATGGCTATGTATATCAATAATATTCATCATTATGGGACTGGGTCATAACCAGATCCTCCCCAGGGATGGCACTTTAAAATTCTTTTAATAGTAAGATATAAACCTTTTATTGGGCCATGTTTTTTAAGGGCATCAATAGCATATTGTGAGCAAGTGGGAGTAAACCTACAGGAGGGACCTAACATAGGAGATATTGCCCATCTATAGAAATAAATAGGTAAGAGCAGTATTTTAGTCAATATCTTTTTGATCATTATAGTAGTCCTCGATTATGAGTGATAAGAGAGTTTGTATTTTCTCTTGTATAATATTGTAAGGTACTATTTTGTTTGATAAATATATGAATGCAATTGCAATATTTTTATTTTCTAGATTCAAAGTAGTTAAGAGGTTGCTTTTACTTGTTCTGTATGCTTCTCTTATTAATCTTTTAACTTTGTTTCTATCTGTAGCATGCTTAAATCTTTTTTTGGAGACACTAACAAGAATACTTGCTCTAGATCCTTTAGAAGGCTTATTGTTTTCTTTATAAACGATACGAATAGGAAAGTTAGAAAATGATCTAGCTCCTCCATTAAAAACGTAATCAATTAGTTTTTTACTTTTTATACGTTCTTCTCTTCTAAAGTTATTCTTCATATATGTAAAGATAGATAAAAAGCGGCTAATAGACTTTATTACTACTAGCCGCTTTCTTATTATGATTCAGTGAGATTATTTATTATAATCTTTAATAAAACTTTCCAAAGCAGCAGTCATGGATGGTGCTTCTACAGTAGGTGCTTCAAGGTCTAATCTTAGCCCCGCACTTTTAACCGCTTCTGCAGTTGTTTTTCCAAATGTTCCGATACAAACTTCATCTTGTTTGAAGTTTGGGAAGTTTTTTTGTAATGATGCAACACCAGAAGGGCTAAAGAATATAAGCATATCATAATCAAATTCTTTACCATCTTCAAAGTCATTACTTACAGTTCTATACATTACCGCCTCAGTAATTTCTATTCCATGCTTATTTAATGCATCTTTGATTTCATCATTATGCACATCGGATAGTGGAACAATAAACTTTTCCTTTTTATTTTTGATAATAGAAGGAAGTAGTCCATCAAATTTACCTGTTTTCCCAAAGAATACTTTTCTTTTACGATATTGAACATACTTTTGAATATACAGAGCAATTGCTTCTGTTATACAAAAATACTTCATAGTATCTGGTATAGTTATACGTAAATCAGCGCATAAATTAAAAAAATGATCTATAGAGTGACGAGAAGTAAAAACTACTGCCGTATGATCTAAAATTGTAATTTTTTGCTGTTTGAATTCCTGGGGACTAACCCTTATAACCTTTATGAAAGGATGGAAATCAATTTTAACTCCATATTTACTTGCAATATCATAATATGGAGACTTTTCTGAGGTCGGCTTAGGCTGCGACACGAGTACTTTCTTGATTTTCAATGTTCTAAATATTTATGGTTAAAACATTTA
>JASLCG010000160.1 GCA_030151885.1 Bacteroides sp. | reverse complement strand
CCCAACAATTCCCTCTTGAATACGCGCACCACCAGAGTCTATAAGTGCTACTATGGGTGAGCCTGTTTTTAGTGCTAAATCTTGTATTTTTACAATTTTGGCAGCATGCATTGAACCTAGAGAACCCCCTAAGACATTAAAGTCTTGAGAGTAGGCATATACTAACTTTCCATTTACTTTACCATAGCCAGTAATTACTCCATCGCCAAAAGCACGAGTTGATTTACCAAAAGAGGTTGCAGCAGGTGGAATGTAGGCATCTGTTTCTTCAAAAGTCCCTTCATCAAATAGTAGTTCTATTCTTTCACGGGCAGTTAGCTTACCTCTATTATGTTGCTTCTCAAAATACTTCTCGTCATACTGCTGTTGTAAGGCTTCCTGACGAGCTAAGAATTGTTCGTACGATTTTCTCATTTTTAATCATTTATAAATCAGCACACTTCGACTTAGTTACACATGTATCACTGCTTCTTTAATTAAGAAGCATAATCAGTCTTTAAAATGTGTTTGAAGAGTACTCCTAAATAACCTTTTAATTTATAGGCATTAGGATTCACTTCAGCTTTATTCGTTCCCGAAAGCATTAGTAAGGTCTGTTTTGGCAGGTCTTCTGACTTACTCACAGTTTGAGAATCCTTCCCATCTTAATAGATATTAAAAGATAGTGGCGTTAAGTATTTCTAAAACTGTTTGTTGGTGAGCTTACAGCAGCGGGGTCTGTTCAGGATTTTCACCTAATTCCCTTTTCACCATTGACTGCGGATGCAAGAAAATGACACCAAAACAGCGACGAAGTTAGATATATTTCTGTAATGAGCGTAGAATATTGCACACTAATTGAATAAGTGTGCGATTATTTTAGGTATAATTAATGTTTTTGTTAAAAATAAGTGGCACCTAATTTATCGTAATAAACAAATGTAAAATGCTAGATTAATGACTATTACTATGTGTACTTAAGTAATAAATTGTTAAAAAGTATTGCAGCAGATAACTGCTTTTAAGAATGTAATTAATGCACATTTTTTAGAAAATCGTGTAATAATAGAGTTTATATATCTACTTTATACTACGATAAGGTTCATTAATAGATCCTTTTTCAGAATTAAACTTAAACCAATCTCCTATGGTTATTGTATCGAATACTTCTTTTTTAAGATAAACGGTTAGGCTATCGTCTTTATGAAGTAATGTAACTTTATATCTATCTGGAAAAACAACATATTTAGGAGTTTTATAACTAGTTGTTCCACTCTTTCTTACTTTACTTTTATGTTCCCATACGGTTCCTTTAGTCTCTTTTAAAAACTCTTTTTGGATGACTTTTCCTTCTATGTTTTGTTTGCTACATTGATATGCTATGATTAATAGAGTAGTAGCAAATAAAAATAATAGTGCAGATTTAAATACTTGCTTGACAAGTAAGTTTATATGTTTCTTTGTTTTTGAAAGTAGATGTTTTGATTTTGTATGAGCCATTCCTAATTAGATATAAAGATTGTATAGTTTTATTTTATCCTAGATTTATTCATCAGTAAAGATACTCATATCTGTATTAATATAGGAGTTATGAAAGTCTATTTGTATGATAACTAGATAGTTTTAGTTGATGATTAAACTATTTATAGACTAAATATGTTCACTATAAGCCAAATCACTAAAATATAATTAGTAATTTAGGCTCAAATACAACTTGACGAACTTTTTAATTTTTATCAAAAAAAGCAATTATGACTTTCGGTATATATGAGACTTTAATGTTAGCGTGTTTAGTACTTTTCTTAGGAAGATTATTTGTAGGGAATATAAAATTCCTTCGCATGTACAATATTCCGGAGCCTGTAGTTGGTGGCTTTTTAGTAGCATTAGTTTCTTGGGTAATTTACTTGGTATCGGGTACTGAAGTAGAGTTTCATGAGAAATTTCAAGAGAGTATGATGTTCGTTTTTTTCTCGGCAATAGGACTTAATGCCGATTTTGCTCAACTACTAAAAGGAGGAAAATCTCTTATAGTTTTTTTATTGATATGTGCAGCCTTTATTATATTTCAAGACTTAGTGGGCATAGGCATGGCCAAAATAATGAATTTAGATTTGCGATTTGGGCTAATTGCTGGTTCGGTGTCTTTAACAGGGGGGCATGGTACGGCTGGTGCTTGGGCCGACGACTTTTTAGCTAGTGGACAACCGCTAATTGGAGCTAAAGAGATTGGAATGGCTTGTGCTACTTTTGGGCTTATTTTTGGTGGAATCATTGGAGGGCCACTAGCACAAAGATTGTTGAAAAAGAATAATTATAAAGAATTAAGCGAAGAGGAACAACGCAATCAAGAGGACACGCACGAGATAATTGATGAAGAGTTTACTGACGAGCGAGTTACCTATAGGAGTTTATTTCAAACTGTAACGATGTTGGCTGTATGTTTAGTTACAGGAATGTATGTTGGAGAGTGGAATGCACAATTTACCTTTAAGCTGCCCACCTTTGTATGGTGTCTATTTATAGGAGTAATTATACGTAACTTGTTGACACATGGATTCAAACAGAAAATAGATAACGAACCTATTGATATTATAGGTAATATAGGACTATCACTTTTTTTAGCCACAGCACTAATGTCTTTAAAACTATGGTTGGTCATTAATTTAGCACTTCCTATATTAGTAATATTACTGGTCCAGGTTGTTTCAATGTTACTTTATGCTGGTTATGTTACGTATCGTGCCATGGGGAAAGACTACGATGCAATTGTTTTAAGTGCGGGGCACTGTGGGTTTGGCTTGGGTGCTACAGCTACAGCTGTGGCAAACATACAAGCAGTAACCAACAGATTTGGTCATTCTTTCAAATCATTCTTAATTATACCAATGGTAGGAGCATTTTTCATAGACATTATTAACGCATTAGTATTGAATATATTTGTTACATTGATTTAGATAGTTAATCTAAATAACAGATTTATTCAATAAGAAAAACTTGTACCACATATTTAAAACTCTAATTTTGTAGTTTATAAACTAAAGGCTAACACAAATGGATAAACCTATTAAGCTACTATTCTTTTATGCAGGGTGGTGTAGACTTTGCAAAATTGTAGCACCTAAACTAGAAGAATTACAACAAGAGTATGCAGGTCGTGTTGAGTTTCAATTTATTGATATTGAGAAAACAACGGACTTAGCAATTGAATATGAAGTGAGGTCATTACCCACTTTAGTATTGATAGAGAAAGAAAAACCTTTATGGCGAAATGTTGGCGAATTTACGGATACAGCACTCGTCACAGTTTTAGACCATTTTTGCTCATAAACAGGACTTAAAACTTAGAACATCACTCATATTTTAATAGTATGGGTGATTTTTTTTGGCATAAAACCAAGATATAAACTCTGTATGCCACTATAAATTTGTAAATTTAAACCCACGAACTATTTATATAAATATGTGTAAACGCCCTATTAATTTACTTCTGTATTTCTGTATGACTTTTCTAATTGGCTGTACTAGAGTGGATAATATCCGTAGCCTAGGAGAAGCCGAATATTATTTCAATGAAAAGCTCTCTTCAATATCTGTCGATGTCGATAAAACACTGTGGGTTGGTAGCGAAACAGGCGATGTTGTAAACTTTGGAAAACATAAAATAGTATCGTATGATTTAGGTGAAGATAGAATTTATAAAATATCTAGGTACGACGCTATAAACTATCCCTCTAAATTCTGGATTGGTGTAAGAAATGCAGGACTACAACAGTGGGACTTATCAAAAGAGAAGCAACTTAAAGAGAAAGTATTTAAAATAAAATTTAAAGAGGAGAGGTATTCCACATACGATTTTATATTTCTGAAAGATTCTATATACGCAGCTACGAGCCAAGGGGTATACACCCAAAAAATAACTAACCAAACTGATACACTAGAGCTTCTTTACCCATCGGAAGAGGTCTTAAAACAACAAAATGGATACTCTTTTATTGTTCGTAACTTGGCAAACTATCAAAGTAAATTAATTTTAGCAGCCACACAAGATGGTTTATTATTTCATCAAATTAACTCTGGTGAGCAATTTACCGTGTTAAAGAATAAAATGGTGGACTATGTTACTATTTATAGAGATACAATATATGCTTTATCAGAGGGAAATCTATACCTATTAAATGAATTTGGTCATATTCTGAAGCGTATCGCAGTAGCCAATATGGCTAAAGTGTACTATCAAATTGAAGGAGTACATTACTTTATTGGTACGCAAGAAGTCTTGTTGAGTAATGACTTAGAGGAATTTACATCCTTTAAATTAAGGAGAAGCATACCGCTAGGGAGTAGAAACATCATTGCTTCTGACACTTTAATGCATTTTACTTATCTACTGACAGAAAATGCAGTGTGGCGTCTAGCAAATCATATAGATTTATCGAAGGGGAGCAACTCAATTCAACAGACAACTTCATCGGGGAACACCAAGTATTATTTAGATCAAGAAAATCAACTGTATGTGCAGTTTGAAGGGAGTAAAAAGGCCGATTGGTTGTACTCTTTTCCTACAAAAGATGCCATTCAATGGATGCAACATTTAGATAATGCCATCTATTACTACACAGCTGCAAACGAGCTTAAAAAAGTACGTTTATCTAACAACAAGCTCAAAAATAATCTTTTTAATACACCTAAGTTAATATTTAAATCGGTAGCTAAAATAACGTCATGTATATTAAAAAAACATGGTGAGCACAAATTTGCTTATCTTGGTATTCAAGATGGCTTGCTAAAGATTAACGAAGAGAATAAGGTAGATACGCTAACGCAATTCAATGATAAATACATAACATCTATTTTTAGCCACGACTATACAGATAAATTATATCTGTCAACTCTGAATCATGGGGTGTTTTACTTAGGAATTAATAACGATGTAGAGTTAATAGAACCTACAGATCACAGAGCTTTCATAAATGATGTTATTACAACAAACGATTATGCAAATACTTTAATATTGCTTACTAATCATAAGATAGTAGCCCTATCGCCATCAGACTCAATAACTGTAAAAGGGTATAATAAACTGATATATGCCAATGATAGTCTCTTTTATGGATTGCCAGAGTATGGTATTCATAAATTTAAGTTGAGTGGGGGGAAGCTGTACTCTTGTGGAAAGTATTATAACGATATTCACTTTAATAAGTGGGCTTCGGTTGCAGTAAACAATAAACTATTTTTAGGTTCAAACTTAGGTGTATTAGAGTTAGTAATAGATGATGAATCAACATCTAGCTGGGTAGCTATAGCTGCACCAATACCATTTAATTGGTACTACTTATTGTTTGCAGTTGTTTTAGTTGGTATAACGTTGTTTTTCACTTTCCGTTTTGCTTTTCATAAAAGAATGAATAGTCAGAAGTACATCAGTCAGCAGAAAGAGGACTTACTCAACAGATTAAATGAATTGGATAACTTCTATAAGTTGTTGATTCAAGAAGATAGTCAAGCTATTAAAGAATTATTAGTGCGTATAGAACAAATAGATGTTGATGAGAAAGATCGTAAGAGACTAAAGCAAACTATAAATTCGATCTCGTTAGAAATTATTAATCTAAATAGAGAGGCTACTTTAATGTTGCCTCAAAAGATTGATCATCAAATAGACCTTATAAATGCAACTCCATTTTTTGATAAATTTAGATTGCTTCAACAGACTGATACTGCTAAAAGAGCTAACGATATTGAACTTATTAAGAATCAAGTAATAATTAATGATGAGTGGTTACAGCGTGCTATGATATTTAGAAAAGAACTTTCGGACGCGCTAGATACTCTAAAGGGTGCTCTCGAACTAGAAGGAGTTACCAAAGGACTTTATGCAAGTTTACGAACTATATTGAAAGAGCAGGAGCGTACCCCATTAGATCAATTAACGAGTCTATTAGAAGAACAACTAGAGCAATTCAATTTTGTTTTTACAGAAGATGCGTTGAGGCTAATTAATAGTCATATAGAGAATCTACAAGCGAAATTACAGCAGCAACCAGAACAATATTTAGCTATAATTGAAGCATTAAAAAGTAGTCTTGAAGAGGCAAAACAGGTGGTAAGTCCCGATGATAGATTTACACTTTTGTGTATGCTAGAGGATATAACTAACCAAGTACTAATCTTGGAAGATATAGCTACGCTGAAAAATGCTATGATTAAGTATAAGAAGAAGAGGAAAGAGTTAGTCTTAAAAAATGATGAGCTAATTAATAAAAAGTTTGATGCTGAGTTAGATAACTATATAGCCGAACAGACTCAAGATAATGTAGAGGAGATTGAACAATTAATTAATGAACTGTATCACTTTGTAGAGCTGACAGATCAAACTGTTTTAGTTGATATATTAAATTTAAACAATTACTACGGGCAACAACCCAAAGTATTGGCTTTATTACTTGCAGATATTAAGGTTAAGAGAACATTAGTGCCAGGAATGTTAGGCGTATATGGCAACTTAAATCCTGTAATAAGTAGGCTAATTAACAGTAGAATTAAAGTGAGTAAAGCTGAGCTAGAGTCTTACGCAAGTAGAAGGAAAATACCATCTGTTTTTGTTACTTTAGTACTTCAGTTATTAGATTAAAAGAGAGATATTCTCATTATAACAAGTCCATTTTCCAGAATATTTTAAATATTTTGGAAGATGGACTTATTTTTTATATAAATATTCTTTGATAGGAGTTGTTATGTGTATGGCTTCTTATCTAACTGATATATAGTGTTATATAGATGCTGTTGTAAATAGTTGCGTGGTGTAAAATCTCGAAATAAATAAATGCAACTCTTATTTAAATCTCTTTCATATAGTTTTGACCGCTGAAAGAAATGATGTAAATCAATTTTTAATGAAAGCATCATGACTTGTTATTTTAAACAAATAAAGAATTTAAATAACCCATAAAAACTATTTATTATGAAAGCAAGATTTTCATTTTTCGTATTAATCTGTTCTCTATTTACAGTAAGTGTTTTTGCTCAAGAAGCGAAGATTAAGGATAGAAGAACCCAACCTAATTTATATTACTTAGAAATTTCTGAAGTAGCTAATAGTTTAGAATTATTACCTCCACCTCCAGCAGCTGGTAGCATTATGTTTTTAAATGACAAAGCTCAGTACGATTGGGGTAAAATGCAAAGAAATACACCAAGAGGAGATCAAGCCGTTCGTGATGCTCGTGTTAATGGTAACGGTGTTCCAATGGCGTTCTCAGAAGCTTTTGGTATTGAAATAACAAAAGAAAATACTCCAGAAATTCACAAACTAGTAGTTAATATGCGTGAAGATGCTGGAGACTTAGCAACTCGCCATGCAAAAGAACACTACATGAGAGTTCGTCCATTTAGCTTCTTCAATGAAGATACTTGTAACCCAGAACAACAACAAGAACTATCAACTAATGGTTCTTACCCATCAGGACACACGTCTATTGGTTGGGCTACAGCTTTAGTATTGGCCGAATTGAATCCAGCTCGCCAAGATGAAATTCTTCAAAGAGGTTTTGAAATGGGACAGAGTAGAGTGATTTGTGGCTACCACTTCCAAAGCGATGTAGATGCTGCAAGAATAGTTGCTAGTGCTGTTGTGGCTCGTTTACATGCTAACGAAGCATTTATGAAACAATTAAATAAAGCAAAGAAAGAGTTTGCTAAACTTCAAAAAGCTGGTGCTGTAAAAGCAAGTAGCAGAAACTAAAAAACTCAACCTGTTTTATATTGAATTGAATACATAAGTTATGAAAAAAACACTTCTATTAGTAGCTGTTGTTTGTTCTGCACTATTTGCAGGACAAACTACTGCTCAAGAAAAAATAAAAATAAATCCTTCGGGTAGAATCTTAATGGATGCAGGTCTATTTGATTCTAAGAATAAAGATTTCTCCGATGGGGTGGCTGTTCCAGATATGCGTGTAGGAATTAAGGCTTCTTATGGTCCTTACAAAGCAAAAGTAGATGTTGGATATGCTTACGGTAAAGTAAATCTAAAAGATATTTTTGTTGAACGTCAGTTTGGAAAGACATCTTTGGTAAGATTGGGTTATTTTGTACATCAATTTGGCTTGCAAAGTGCTACAAGTTCTTCAATGAAAATTACTATGGAAGAACCAGCAAGTAACGAAGCATTCTTCAACAATCGTTTAATTGGAGCAATGTATATTTACAATAAAGATGCATTTTTTGCTACTGCTAGTGTTCACGTAGAAAATGAGGCGATTAAAAAATCAACAGATCAAACTGGTGATCAAGGATATGGTGCAATGTCTAGACTTGTATATCGTCCATTAAGAGAAGATGGTAAAATCTTTCAAGTAGGTATCTCTGGAGCTTTTGAATCTCCTCGCTATAATGACAATGAAGAGTTAAACCACAATAGTTTTGTTTTAAAGACACGTTTTCCTTCTCGTATAGCTAAAATTACAGCTCAAGAGGCCAACATTACAGATGCAAAACGTCTATTCAAATTTACACCAGAAATTGCAGCTGGTTTGGGTCGAATTGGTTTGGAAACTCAATATTTCTATGTAAATGTAAACAGAAATAATGGAATGAAAAACTATAAGGCAAGTGGTGCTTACGCATTATTAAGAGGGCTTATTATTGGTAATAATTACAAGTACTCTAATAATGATAGCGGATTTGCAACTCCCGAAGCTGGTTCTTTAGAATGTGTATTAGGATATAACTATACTGATATGTCCGATAAGAGTGCAGAAGTATTGGGAGGAAGATTAAACGATGCATCCGTAACATTCAACTACTATATTAATAAATATATGATTTGGAGATTTAGATACTCTTACACACATGTATCAAATAGAATGGGAGTTGACAACCAATCATTAAATGCATTTCAAACAAGATTACAGATAATTTTTTAAGTAATACAAGTAACAGAAAGTGAGTATAAATGGAAACGGGATGTATGGCATTTGCTATACATCCCGTTTTTTTATTGATAAGTTTAGCTTAATAGTATCTATTTTCTTAATACTTTAACGACACTAGCTATTATGATAATACCAATTCCAAATAGTCCAATAAGCCCATACGAGTATCTTAAATTAGTAGCATGAGAAATGTAACCAATAAGTGGTGGTCCAATTAAGTAACCTAGAAAACCGATGCTAGAGACAATCATAAGTGCCATACTAGAGGATATTTTTGTATTCTGCCCAGCGGCACTGTAAGCTGTTGGAGCGATACTAGAGGTTCCTAATGCAACTACCATAAAGCCTAAAGTAGAGATGTACAGATTAGGAATAGCCACTGCAAGAGTTAAACCTATAAAAATACAGAATCCGCTAAACTGTAACACTCTTTTTTTGCCAAACCTCTGTGTTAAACTATCAATACCAAAACGAGCTGTAGCCATGGTAATCATGTAGGCAAAGAAGCCGACTAAGACCAATGCTTCTGGAGCTTTTATAACCTCTTGGTAATATAGACCGCTCCAATCGTGCATAGCCCCTTCTGCTGCCATGCCAAAAAAAGCTATAAATCCTAAAAGATATAAGAAACCTTCTGGTCTATTTTTATGCTTAATTTGCTCTTTTTTACTTGGGTTCTTTTTCTTATCAGGCAATAAATATTTATAATTGAAAAAGTAGATTATAACAACAGCAAAAATAACTATTAAAAAGTGGATAGATGGATTAATACGGACAGCAATCATAAACATCCCTATACCAGAGGCTATTGCTCCAGCAATACTCCAGCCACCATGAAAGGTAGCCATTATAGGCTTACCATATTCTCTTTCAACATTAATTCCTTGTGTGTTAAGAGATATATTGTAAAAATTCGCTGTAAATCCGAAACCGATTAAAGAGAGGCAAAGTGCCAATAAGGTGTTAGAGAACCCCAAACAGGCAAATGCAATAATATGTCCTAATAGGGCTATAGGTAAAATAGTGCGACTTCCAAACTTAGATATAACCCAGCCAGATAGCATCATTCCTCCTATTTCACCAATAGATAGCATTAGAAGGATTGTACCCCATGTTCCATCACCAATAGCTAAGTCTCCTTTTATAGTTGGAATTCTGCTTGCCCAACTAGCAAAACAGATACCTTGTACGATGTAGAAGAAAAATACGGCAAGACGAGTTCTTTGTAACGCTGTGAGTTGTTTCTTCATAAGTGTTAAGTTTAAAATGTTGGTGCAAAGTAAAAGTACGGAGGTGTAAAATTCAAGAGTTTTTCTTTATATCTATTCTTGATTATGCATTTCTTAATGTATATCAATCAATTGCTCCGTAAGTAAGCTTCATCAATTTATTAAACAAAACATTTATTCTGATGTATATGTTCTTTCTAAAAAACTAAAAGAGGATATACTTCTCTTTATACTAAGAAAAGTATATCCTCTTTTAAATGTACGCCATTTAACAAAATTAGATAATAGCTATATTAACAGCATTTAAACCTCTATCGTTCTTGCGGATGTCAAATTCTACCTTATGACCTTCTTCAATTTTTTCTGGAGCATTACTGATGTGGAAGAAATATTTTTTGAAGTTCTTCAGGTCTCTAATAAAGCCAAATCCTTTATCTTCGTTATAATAATCTACTTTACCATCGTAAGAATCTTTCTCTTCGATACAGAAAGACGGATC
Source organism: Bacteroides sp. (assembly GCA_030151885.1). Taxonomy (GTDB): domain Bacteria; phylum Bacteroidota; class Bacteroidia; order Bacteroidales; family Bacteroidaceae; genus Bacteroides_E. The sequence continues at coordinate 954 of JASLCG010000160.1, read as the reverse complement.
TTCCAAATTAATTTGAGACGCTTTTATTTTTCTAAACTCATCATTACTCACTGGTTCATCCCTGATAACACCGTTTGGATCAACGTAAGCAATCATATCTTGAAAAGTTCTCTTTTCATTTTCTAGCCTACGCATTTCTCTTCTTCTTCTTTTTTCTTCTCTTTTTGCTCTTTTTCTTTTATGAATTTCTCTTTTGTTAAATGTAATTCCCATTAATTATTAAATACTTTATTTTGATTTATAAATGTTACTCACCCATAGATCGTACAGATGTTGATGCACGACGTTGTACTATCATCGTAAATGACAGTTGCTATTTAATTTTTCTTTATTAGCTTTTGTGTAGGTCTGAAAACTAAGAGCTGTGTATGAAGTTATATCTATCTTAGTTTTAATGAAGGTTAGGGTAGCTTTTTGGACGTTTCCATTACTACCTTTTTATACCTACATTTATAATATACTAAAAATAAACGTATTAGCAAAATATAATGTGTAGATGTTTTTAATTGTGTGCAAATAAAATGGCATTAGCTCAATAGAACTAACGCCATTTTCATGCTCAAGAAGTCATATTTTATTGAACTTTTTTCCCTTTGTAATAAGTGTTCCAAGAGTCTTTAGCATATCCACCTCCAGTAGCTTGGAATGAGCTAGCCGATACATCGTTAATTTTTACTCCTTTATAATAAGCATTCCATGAATCTTTGGCATAGCCATCTTTAAATACTTTAAATGAACTTGCTGTCGCATCTTTTATCTTTTCTCCTCTATAATATACGTTCCAGCTATCTTTGGTATAACCATCGTTAAGTACCTGAAAAGAGCTAGCCGATACATCTTTAATTTTTTCTCCTCTATAATATGCATTCCATGAATCTTTGGCATATCCATCAGTAAGTACTTGGAATGAACTTGCTGTTGCATCTTTTATCTTTTCTCCTCTGTAATATACGT
>JASLCG010000115.1 GCA_030151885.1 Bacteroides sp. | reverse complement strand
ATACTGATAAAGGCAGGAACATCTTTATGTTTCTGCCTTTTTTATGGTCTATTTGCTAGCCTAAATGTATAACCATGTATGTTGCCGACTAACCTTGAGTTTGTCGGCAACATACCTTAGTCTTATCGGCAATAAGCTTGAGGTATGTCGGCAATGAATGGGGAGCATGTCGTAGTTAGTTTTGAGTATATACAGGAGTGATATTAAACTTGCTTTACGTGTGCCGAATTGGCTCTTTACACTTTAATATAAAATCTCTTTGTGTAATTAAGAGGAGGTTTAAAATTGATTGAAAAGTAATGGAATAGGTTAGTTTCTATCTTATAAAGAATAATTGCTTTTATTGCAACAATATTACAATAAAAGCACCTTTAATTTGTATTCTTGTATGAAGTGAGGCTTTTCTTGATTATATAAATAAGAGGTAATAGAATAAAAAAAGCCGGACATATGCCCGGCTTTTCCCCTTATTAACTTGAAAAATAGTACAATGTTTTTAATTGCACTGGTATCTGTATCACTACAGGTAATATTATCTAATAAAATTAAATTTATTAACAAAGTAACCTCCTATAATAGGAAGAGCACACATTTTTCCTCTAGCTGCATTGATACAGCCAATTACTGTTAGTGCTATCAGAAATAAATATACTAAAGTTCCTGCAATTATAATAATCATTGACAGATTAATTCCTAATAAATTAATTATAATAGAACTTAATACTAAAAAAAATACATAAGTAATGAATTTGCTTATAGCTAGTCCTAAGGATTGTTTAAGATGAAAATCAACAATATCATCTTTTTTATTACCTAATAATAAGTATGAAACTATCCAGCCTATTATTGATAAATATGAAATAACAGATAGAACTTTCTCTTTCATAAATCTTATGTCTTTTTATTTATATATTTATTACTAGTAAATATATAAATAAAAAGGCTATTACTCCTAATTTAGTTGTTAAAGAATTGACTACCATCTGTAATTAACACCAAAGCTCAACAACTCTTTAAACTGTAAATAACTACTACCCTCTATTTTTTTAGCAGAGTCGTCAAATCTAGCATGGAAAAAGAGTTTTGTCGATAAGTATCTATTTAATATAAAGTCAAAAGTGCTTTCCCATTCAGCAACAACTTTAGAATAGTTTGTAAAGCAAGAGAGCCTTGATTGAAGTCTAATAGACGATATTATTTTCCACTCTATCGTACTGTCTAATTTAGAACCAATATCGTGTAGTATTGTTCTGCCTTCTTTCATACCAAAGTTGTTGGGATTAACCTTGGTGTTTCTCAAATATCTAAAGTTATATGATGCAGGAGATAGTACTACTGATAGGTTTATTTTTTCTCTTTTCTCTTTAAAATCCATACCCAAACTGAAAATAAAGTTGAATGGTGTCATGAAAGATGACATGAGCTCTTCCGAGTTCTTTTTAAAGTTTCTAGAGAACTGTGTATTTACTTCACTAGAGAGAGTGTAAAACCATTTTTTAGTAGCTCTAACACCTAGCTTAGAGCTAAAACGTATCTGATCCGAATTAACACGATAACTTCTTAATGTATCGGAAGGAACAGTATTAAAGCCTAGCTTAGCTTCAAAAAGGTTCTCTATCTGTATTTTTTTCTTATCGTTATAATTAGCAAAAAGTTTTACATTACCTAGTACAGAGTTGTTTGACTCACCTCCTTTATACCAGTTTGCCGAAAAATAGTTTTGCGTAACTTGTAAAGAACCTTCTCCTCCAGTATGCCACCAGTTAGGTCGTTTTATTTTACTATCAACCATTGATAAGTCAGTAAACAAGTCATCTTCAGGTGTAAAGAAAGAGCTCACTTTCTTTTTTGGAGTTTTATTCTTGTCATTTAGAATTTGGTCAATATAGAGCTCATGCCCCATTATTTTATCTTCTGTAGTATAGGCTGCTCCAGCATTTTCCATATACATTGCCATTAATACATGGTCCACTAGTTTATTTGTTCTATCTACTTTAGTAAAATAATTTTGGTCAAAGGGAAGAAGTTCTTCTTTCCACTTATGCTCATTAAACTCTTTGTATGGCTTCAACTCTTGCATGCCATATCTTTTAATAGGCGAGTTGTAATAAGCCATAGGTACAGTTATCCTGTAATAATGAGGGTTAGGCGCTATATATCTTACGGGTACTGCTTCATCATTTAGATAGTCTAGTACAGCAATATAATTATTATATAATACTGTAATAGTATCAAACTGTGGAGGTATAGTATCCATATTAAGTTTCACTACATAGTACTTACTAAGTGGTGAAGCTATAGTGTCAACTTCTGTTTTTAGAATGCTATTAAGGTTAATAGCTTCTTTTTTACTAGTGTAACTAGCATACGAAGGTGCTACAAAAAATAGTAGGATTAAACCTATTATTATGCTTGCATTAATTCTTTTTAAATTCATAAAATACTATCAAGCTATTTGCAATCAATACTCTTTATATATATGATATTGAAATAAATAGATCTTTCCAAAAAAAGCTTAGGGGTTTACAATAACAAATTGTTATTATAACTGAGCTTCAAAAATAGTATTATTATCTAATTAAAGCAAATGCTTACATAAAGCTCTTGATAGTGCTTCGGTAATATTATCTACTTCTAGTTTTTTAAACAGGTTTTTTCGGTAAAATTTAATTGTGTCAAAAGATTTGTTCATCTTGCTAGCCATCTCGTTAATAGAGTATCCTTGTGCCGATAGTTTTATCACCTCTTTTTCAGAACTTTTAAGGTGTATTGCAGGAACTAAGTTCCAGCATTTTGTGCGAGAATTGTACTTCCAAGATTTTCTTTTGTCTTTATGCCATAGTTCTGTATTCCCAATAGAGTTGTGTGGGGCAATAGATGTAACGCATAGGCACAGCCATATCTTTCCGTCATGAAGTGTAATAGGGGTAAACTGATGGTTTACAATACTATACTTGCACGTAACATTGTTGACAATATTAATATCATGACTAACAGTATAGTTGGTACTACACTCTTCAGGAATAGACTCAAGAAACTCATCAGTAGCTCTTTTTAATTCGACCATAGTGCTATACTCCTCTTTAGAAGTATGTTTTCTAAAAAAGTCAAACCCCATCTCTTTTATTTCAGCTCCTGGTCTGCCACAAAGAGAGTTTGTGTTGTCTGATACGTATAAAAAATTGTTGTTTAAAAAGTCTATGATAGCTATGTTTCGATAAGTAACACGAGTTATTGCATTTAGAACTTTAAATGAAGGTAGTAATTCTTGTAAATGCTCTTCTTCCGAGCTAAAATGATCAACGTCGATGAAAGAAATAGGATTCCTCATATACCAAATAAAATTTAGGATTAGGTATTAAAAAATATATATATGTAATAAGTAATTAAGTAGTAAGTTGAAAGCGCAAAGTAAATCATTTCAGAATTAATATCTAAATAAATGGTTAACTTTTATGCCTGAATTGTTTAATTAGGTCATACACTTTAAATAAATCCTTAAAAAGGAAACAATTAGACTTACTGATAGTCTTGAATGATAGAGTATAATGAGTATTTAAAGATATTTTATGTAAAGGTTGGGCTCTTTTCCCGTCTTTTTTGTATTTTTGCAAATTGTGTTCTTGAGGTGTGTATCAAGACAGAATTCTTAACATTTATCTTTTTAAACTACATTATTGTGGGAGAAACTAAGTATATATTCGTAACAGGTGGTGTTGCATCTTCATTAGGGAAGGGTATTATTTCATCATCTATAGGTAAACTTCTTCAAGCAAGAGGTTATTCAGTTAGTATTCAAAAATTCGATCCTTATATCAATATTGATCCAGGGACACTTAACCCTTATGAGCATGGAGAGTGTTACGTAACTGTAGATGGTCATGAAGCTGATTTGGACTTAGGTCATTATGAGCGCTTTTTAGACATTCAGACTACGAAGGCTAATAACATTACTACTGGTAGAATATATAAAAGTGTAATAGATAAAGAGCGAAGAGGCGATTTTCTAGGAAAAACAGTTCAAATTGTACCTCATATTACTGACGAAATAAAACGCAACGTTAAGTTATTAGGAAAGAAAAATAACTTTGATTTTGTAATCACTGAAATAGGTGGTACCGTAGGTGATATTGAATCATTACCATATTTAGAAAGTATCCGTCAGCTTAAATGGGAATTAGGTAAAAATGCGCTTTGTGTTCATTTAACTTATGTTCCTTACCTGTCGGCAGCGAAAGAGCTAAAAACAAAACCTACACAACACTCTGTAAAAACGTTACAATCGTTAGGAGTACAACCAGATATTTTAGTATTGCGTGCAGAGCATGAACTAAGTACTAACCTTCGTAAAAAGGTAGCACTTTTCTGTAATGTAGCAGAAGACTCTGTAGTACAGTCGATTGATGCTCCTACAATTTATGAAGTACCTTTGTTAATGCAACAGCAACAACTAGACGTTACTATTCTTAACAAAATGGGGTTACCTCTTGGTGAAGAGCCAAAACTAATAGCTTGGAAGAAATTCTTAGAGAGAAGAGAACAAGCTACAGAAACTGTAACAATAGGTTTAGTAGGTAAGTACGTAGAGTTACCAGATGCTTACAAGTCTATTCTTGAGTCTTTATCTCAAGCAGCTACTTACAATGACAGAAAGCTTAAACTAGAATACATTAAGTCTGGCGATATAACATTAGAAAATGTAGGAGAAAAGCTTAAATCAATTGATGGTATTATTATTTGTCCTGGTTTTGGCTCTCGTGGCATTGAAGGAAAATTAATTGCTGCAGAATATACAAGAAAAAATAATATCCCTACATTTGGTATCTGTCTAGGTATGCAATGTATGGCCATTGAATTTGCTAGAAATGTATTAGGCTTGGCCGATGCTAATTCTACAGAATTTGATGAAAAAACAAAAAATAATGTGATTGATATCATGGAAGAACAAAAGGCTGTAACTAGCTTAGGTGGTACTATGCGTTTAGGCGCATACGAATGCTTAATTAGAAAAGGCAGTCGTGTTCATGATATCTATAAAGCAGAACATATACAAGAACGTCATCGTCATCGTTATGAATTCAATAACGAATATATGAATGGCTTCACTGAAGCAGGAATGGAATGTGTAGGATTTAATCCAGAATCAGATTTGGTGGAAATAATAGAGATACCAGCACATAGATGGTATATTGGAACTCAATTCCATCCAGAGTACGGTAGTACTGTATTACATACTCACCCATTATTTATGTCGTTTGTACATGCTTGTATTAATAAATAAACAATAATAATCAACGCAAATATTCATGGACAAAAACACCATTACCGGTTTTGTATTGATAGGACTTCTTTTAGTAGGATTCAATTACTTTACAAGACCTAGCGAAGAGCAAGTGGCTGCTATGCAGCAATACAATGACTCGATTACTGCAGTTAATGCAGAACAAGAGGCACTGAAAGCGAAACAAGCTGCTGCCCTAGCGCAAAATGTGGCATTCGAAGAGGTTGACTCAACATCTATTTTCTATAATGCATCTCGCAAAGTAGAAGAGGAGTTTGTTACATTGGAAAATGATGTAATGAAAGTTATTTTCTCTAATAAAGGAGGACGTATCTATTCTGCATCTTTAAAAGATTACAAAGATCAAGGAGATGCCGATGGCAACAATAAAAAAGATTTAGTTCTATTTAAAGGAGATGAAAATATTCTGAATTTTAACTTCTATAATCAGAATGAGGTTATAAGAACTAAAGACTTATTCTTTACTCCTATTAACATTACAGATTCTAGTGTTACAATGCGTCTTTATACAGATGGCGGTACAAGCAGCTTTATAGACTTTATATATACGCTGCAAAACGATGAGTCTAAAGGTTACTTAGTAGATTTCAAAATCTCTTCGAAAGGAATGCAAGGAAAACTAGCTAATAACAGCTATGTTGATATTGATTGGTTTCAAAATACACCAAGACAAGAGAGAGGACATGTTTTTGAAAATCGTCTTTCATGCTTAACATATAGAACGGTTAAGAATGATACAGAGCGCTTAAGCGAAACTAAAACAGAGACAGAAACTCCTAAAGAAAACTTAACATGGGTGGCATTTAGAAGTCAGTTCTTTGCATCTGTACTAATTTCTGATCAAGGTTTTGAAGCTGCTTCTTTAAGCACTAAGGCCGAAGAAAATGATAGTAAATTTGTAAAAGAGTACAAAGCAGACATGAAGACTTTCTTCGATCCTACTGGTCAGAAAGATACACAACTGTATTTGTACCTAGGACCAAACAAGTATAAAACTCTTCAAGCCATAGATAGTGGTAAAGATACAAAATGGAAGCTTAATACATTAGTATATTTAGGTTGGCCAGTAGTAAAACAAATTAATAGATGGTTTACTGTCAATATATTTGACTGGTTAACAGGTCTTGGTATGCACATGGGCTTGGTTCTGTTAATAATGACTATTATCGTGAAGGCAGTGGTATTCCCTGCTACAAAGAAAACATATATGTCTTCTGCCAAAATGAGAGTGCTAAAACCTCAAATTGATGCCATAAATGCAAAATACCCTAATCAAGAAGATGCTATGAAAAAGCAACAAGAGGTTATGGGCTTATATAGTCAGTATGGTGTTAGTCCTATGGGTGGATGTTTACCTATGTTGATACAGTTCCCTATTTTAATGGCGTTATTTATGTTCGTTCCTAGCGCTATTGAACTTCGTCAACAAAGTTTCTTATGGGCTGCAGATTTATCAACGTATGATGCATTGATTAAATTCCCATTCCATATTCCATTGTTAGGCGATCATTTAAGTATATTCTGTTTATTGATGACTGTTACAAATATTTTGAACACGAAGTTTACAATGGCACAACAAAATACAGGTGCACAACCTCAAATGCCAGCCATGAAATGGATGATGTACCTAATGCCTGTAATGTTCTTGTTTATATTAAATGATTATCCTTCAGGACTTTGTTTCTACTACTTCTTATCTACTTTGATAAGTGTAGTTACTATGATTTTCTTACGTAAAACGACAGACGAAGAGAAATTGTTAGCATCGTTGGAAGCAAATAAAAATACAAAGAAAAAACAATCAGGTTTTGCTGCTCGTTTAGCTAAAATGCAAGAGGAGCAAGAACGATTGAAAAATCAAAAATAACAAACAGTTCATTAAGAACTCGTATTTAAAAGAGGAGTAGGCAGATAGCTTACTCCTCTTTTTTGTATGTAAAATTTGAATAATTAGCTTTTAAAAAGAGATGGAATAACTCAATAAAGCCCGACCATATAGGCTGTAAGTACTGTTTTGATATATGTATCAAAGCTATTTTGTTAATTTATAATTCAGTTTCCTTTAGGTAGAAGAATATATATGGATAAAATTTGCCTTTCCTCTTTATTCTTCATAAATATTGATTAAATTTGCCTTAATTGTAAAGTATAGTTTGCAAACATGACAAATACTATTCAACACGAAGGCATTATTGAGGATATTAATAATGCGACTATAAAAGTAAAAATTATCCAGACTACAGCGTGTTCAGCTTGTAGTGCTAAAGGATATTGCTCTTCATCAGAAAGCAAAGAAAAATACATCGATGTACCTTATTCTAATACTCGTTCTACAACTTTTCAAAAAGGCGATACAGTCTTAATTGTAGGAGAGTCTAGTATGGGGCTAAAAGCTATTCTATTAGCTTTTGTTATACCTTTCATTACAGTAATCAGTTCTTTATTTGTTTTTATGGGCTTGTTGGAAGATGAGCTGTATGCTGCATTACTTGCACTAGGATGTTTGGTGCCCTATTATTTTATTTTATGGCTATTGAAAAATAAAATAAAAGACGAATTTACATTTAAAATCAAACCAATAAAATAACTATCTTATGACTAATTTGATCCTGACTGCAGTTGTTTCTATTGGGGCTATCGCGCTTGTTATATCACTCATCTTGTACGCAGCCTCTAAGAAGTTCGCAGTTTATGAAGATCCAAGAATTGCTCAGGTATCTGAAGTCCTTCCTCAGGCAAACTGTGGTGGTTGTGGCTACCCTGGATGTGGTGGATTTGCCGAAGCTTGTGTTAAAGCTGATACTCTAGACGGTAAAAACTGTCCTGTTGGCGGTGCAGAAGTAATGGGCAAAATTGCTACTATTCTTGGTATGGATGCTGGAGATACCGAGCCACTTGTAGCTGTGGTACGCTGTAATGGTACATGCGAACATCGTCCACGCATCAACCAATACGATGGGGCTATGAGTTGTGCCATTGCATCTTCTTTATATGGAGGAGAAACAGCTTGTAGCTATGGCTGTTTAGGTTGTGGAGATTGTGTTGCAGCATGTCAATTTGATGCAATTCACATGAATCCAGAAACAGGTCTTCCTGAAGTAGATGAATCTAAATGTACTGCATGTAATTCATGTGTTACTGCTTGTCCTAAAAACATTATTGAGCTACGTCCAGTTGGTAAACGCTCTCGTAGAGTTTACGTGTCGTGTGTTAACAAAGACAAAGGAGCTGCGACTCGTAAAGCTTGTTCTGTAGGCTGTATTGGCTGTGGTATTTGTGTGAAAACTTGCCCATTCGACGCTATAGAGCTAGGTAGCAATTTAGCTTACATCGACCCACACAAGTGTAGGTCTTGCCGTAAGTGTGTTGAGGCTTGTCCACAAGACTCAATTATTGAAGTAAACTTTCCTCCTCGTAAACCAAAAGCACAAACTGTAGCTACAGATAAAACTGCTGTGGTAAAAGAGACTGCAAAAAAAACTCCTGCATCAGCAGAAAAAGAGGTTGAGAAGAAAGAAGCTCCAAAGGCTACTGAAGATAAAGCGACTAATTAAACTGAATAAATTAAGAATTTAATAAATACAATATATATGTTGAAGACGTTTTCAATTGGTGGTATACATCCACAAGAAAATAAGTTATCAGCACATCAATCTATTGTTAAGGCAGATATACCAAAACGTGTTACTATTCTATTGGGTCAACACATTGGTGCTCCTGCAAGAGCAATAGTAAAGCGTGGCGATATTGTAAAAGTAGGGACTAAAATTGCCGAACCAACGGGTTTTGTCTCTGCAGCCATCCACTCTTCTGTAAGTGGTAAGGTCTTTAAGATTGATAATGTTATTGATGCTAGTGGATACCCAAAACCTGCAATTATTATTGATGTTGAAGGGGATGAGTGGGAAGAAACTATAGATCGTAGCGATAATTTAGTAAAAGAATGTACACTTTCTTCAGAAGAGATTGTAAAGCAAATAGCCGACTGTGGTATTGTAGGATTAGGTGGTGCTTGTTTTCCAACGCACATTAAACTGACTCCTCCTCCTGCATTTAAAGCTGAATGCGTTATTATTAATGCTGTAGAGTGTGAACCATACTTAACAGCAGATCACCAATTGATGCTTGAAAAGGCAGAAGAAATTATGGTGGGTGTTAATATCTTAATGAAAGCTGTAAAAGTAAATAAAGCTTTTATTGGTATTGAAAATAATAAACCAGATGCTATTGAACTAATGACGAAAGTTGCATCTACCTATGCCGGTATTGAAATTGTTCCTTTGAAAGTTCAATACCCTCAAGGTGGTGAAAAACAGTTAATAGATGCTGTAACAAAACGTCAAGTATCTAGTGGTGCATTGCCAATATCTACAGGTGCAGTTGTTCAGAATGTTGGAACTGCTTTTGCTGTGTATGAGGCTGTGCAGAAAAACAAACCTCTATTTGAGCGTGTAGTTACTATAACAGGTAAGTCTTTAGCTAAACCATCAAATTTATTAGTACGTATTGGAACACCAATGGTACAATTAATTGATGCGTGTGGTGGGCTTCCTCAAGACACTGGTAAACTAGTTGGTGGTGGCCCTATGATGGGTAAAGCATTAATGAATGCTGATGTTCCGACTGCTAAAGGTAGCTCGGGTGTACTCATTATGAATAAAAAAGAGGCAAAACGAGGTGAAATTCAAACTTGTATTCGTTGTGCAAAATGTGTAAGTGTTTGTCCTATGGGGCTTGAACCATACCTTTTAGCAGCTCTTTCTGAACACCAAGAGTTTGAAGAAATGGAGCCAGAACGTATCATGGATTGTATTGAGTGCGGTTCATGCCAATATACTTGCCCTACAAATCGTCCTTTATTAGACTACTGTAGATTGGGTAAAGCGACAGTTGGTGGTATAATTCGCTCACGTAAAGCTAAATAATAGAAAAAATGGAAAATAAATTAATCGTATCCCTTTCACCTCACATCCATAGTGGCGATAGTGTTAAGCGAAATATGTACGGAGTATTATTAGCTCTACTTCCTGCTTTTTTAGTATCGCTTTACGTATTTGGATTAGGTGCTTTGATTGTAACAGTTACTGCGGTAGCTGCATGTATGTTTTTTGAATTTGCTATTAGTAAATACTTACTTAATAGACCAGAAACTACTATTTTAGATGGTTCTGCAGCAATAACAGGTATATTGCTCGCATTTAATGTTCCATCAAATCTTCCTATTTGGATTATCATATTAGGTGCATTATTTGCAATTGGTGTTGGAAAAATGTCTTTTGGAGGTTTAGGTAATAACCCATTTAATCCAGCTTTAGCAGGTCGTGTATTTTTGCTTTTATCTTTTCCTGTTCAAATGACTACTTGGCCAGAAATAGGTCAGTTAACTGCGTATGCAGATGCTACAACAGGAGCTACTCCATTGGCAATAATGAAAGGAGTAATTAACGGAGATCCTAACTTTGCTTTAAGTCAACTACCTGATTCGTTCCACCTATTTTTAGGTGAAAATGCAGGATCTTTGGGTGAAGTTAGTGCTATTGCCTTATTATTAGGATTGGCCTATATGCTTTGGAAGCGAATTATTACTTGGCATATTCCTATATCAATAATAGCAACTGTATTTATTTTTGCAGGTGCAATGCATTATTATAACCCAGACATTTATGCATCTCCATTAACTCACCTTTTAACAGGAGGTCTTTTATTAGGAGCTATATTTATGGCTACTGATTATGTAACTTCTCCTATGACACATAAAGGAATGTTGATTTATGGTGTTGCTATTGGGCTGTTGACAGTTGTAATTAGATTATTTGGATCTTATCCAGAGGGTATGTCTTTTGCTATTCTAATTATGAATGCATTTACACCACTAATTAATATGTATTGTAAACCAAAACGCTTTGGGGAGGTAGCTAAGAAGAAATGAAAAAGTTAGAATCATCATTAAAAAATATGGTTATCGTTCTTCTATCAGTAACAGCTATTTCTGTAGCTATTCTGGCATTTATGAACGAGTTAACGAAAGATCCTATTAATAAAGCTCAAGCTAATATCTTGAAAGAAGCAATAGGTCAGGTTGTTCCGGAGTTCGATAATGATCCTATTGTTGATATTGTAAAGTTTGACAATCATGGAGAGACTATTAACATTTACCCAGCTAGTAAAGATGGAAAGTTTGTTGGTAGTGCTGTTGAAGCTAAAGCTCCAGGTTATGGTGGCGATCTTAAAATATTAGTAGGCTTCGATACTGAAGGAAAAGTTTATGGATACTCTGTATTGAGTCACTCAGAAACTCCAGGTTTGGGGTCTAAAGTAAAAGATTGGTTCCAAGAACAAGGTAAGAGTAGTATTATTAATATGAATCCGGGAGATGCTACTTTTAAGGTGTCAAAAGATGGAGGAAAAATTGATGCTATCACTGCATCTACTATTACATCTAGGGCTTTCTTAAAGGCTGTAACTACTGCCTATAATGCTTATAAAGGTAATGATAACCATAATGCAACTTCTGGAGCTACGGTAACTAATAACGAGGAGGAGTAAGATTATGAAGAATTTAAAGATTGTATTAAACGGAATCATTAAAGAGAACCCCATTTTCGTATTGTTGTTAGGTATGTGTCCTACATTAGGAACAACTTCTTCTGCAATTAATGGTATGGGGATGGGATTGGCTACTATGTTTGTGCTAATTTGCTCAAACCTTGTAATTTCACTGATTAAGAATTTAATTCCAGATATGGTGCGTATTCCTGCATTTATTGTGGTTATTGCATCTTTTGTTACACTTCTACAAATGGTTATGCAGGCTTATTTACCAGAGCTTTACTCTTCATTAGGATTGTTTATACCTCTTATTGTAGTAAACTGTATTGTACTAGGTAGAGCAGAGTCTTTTGCTGCAAAGAATAAAGCAGTACCTTCTATGTTTGATGGATTAGGTATTGGTCTTGGTTTTACGTTAGCATTAACATTACTTGGTGCTGTTCGTGAATTATTGGGTACAGGTAAAGTATTTGACATGACTTTATACAGTGAAGATTATGGAATGTTGCTATTTGTATTACCTCCAGGGGCATTTATTGCTTTAGGTTATTTAATAGCATTAATTAATCAAATGAAGGTTAAAAAGTAACCATCACATTATAACTGAATTATATTATGGAATATATATTAATATTTATCTCAGCCATATTTGTAAATAACATTGTGTTATCTCAATTCTTAGGGATATGTCCTTTCTTAGGTGTATCTAAAAAAGTTGAGACTGCTATGGGGATGGGAGCTGCTGTGGCTTTTGTATTAACAATTGCTACTGTAGTAACTTTCTTAATCCAGAACTTAATCTTGGTTAAGTTCAATCTTGAGTATTTACAGACCATAACCTTTATTTTGGTTATTGCAGGTCTTGTTCAGATGGTTGAAATTATTTTAAAGAAAGTTTCACCTGCACTTTATCAAGCTCTAGGGGTGTTTTTACCTCTTATTACAACTAACTGTTGTATTCTAGGAGTAGCTATATTAGTAGTCCAAAAAGATTTTGATTTGTTAACAGGTGTTGTTTATGCTTTTGCAACTGCAATAGGGTTCGGTTTAGCACTGGTTCTTTTTGCTGGATTAAGAGAGCAAATGCGCCTAATTAAACTTCCAAAAGGGATGAAAGGTACGCCTATAGCACTTATAACAGCAGGTTTACTGGCTATGGCATTTATGGGGTTTGCAGGAGTAGTTTAATTAACTACCCAATAAAATAAATGATAAAGGCTACAAGAAAATATTCTTGTAGCCTTTATTTATA
>JASLCG010000071.1 GCA_030151885.1 Bacteroides sp. | reverse complement strand
CCTCTTCTGGCATTGCACTATCCATATCGCACTTGTTTACAATAGGAATAATCTCTAAGTCATGGTCTATAGCCATGTAGAGATTCGATATGGTTTGGGCTTGTACTCCTTGAGTTGCATCTACAATAAGCAGTGCGCCTTCGCAAGCCGCTATAGAACGAGAAACCTCGTATGAGAAGTCAACGTGCCCAGGAGTGTCAATTAAGTTTAGAACATACTTTTCTCCATTATACTCATGCTCCATTTGAATCGCGTGACTCTTTATGGTGATGCCTCGTTCTTTTTCGAGGTCCATACTATCAAGCATCTGGCCGCCTGTAACTTGAATGGTTTTCGTAAATTCTAATAAACGGTCTGCTAAAGTTGATTTACCGTGGTCAATATGAGCTATAATACAAAAATTACGTATATTCTTCATGTAAGATAATATATATTTTTTTTACTGGTTAGCAAAGATACTACAAAGCACGTCATTAAAAAAATTGCATTTAGATAATAAATGTTGATTTAACGCTATATAGTGCAATATTTTACTAATCCTCTTTATTATTTTCAAGTAAGTAGTCTGCCCACAACTGTGCTGCGGACTCTACCATTTTGGCACAAGGTCTTTTGGCATAATACTCTTTAGTTCTTTCGGCAGCCTCTGGAGATAGGTTTTTCTTATCTCTTAAACCCAATAGCTCTGCACAACATGTTGAACCATTAATCTGCTCAAACTTTTTGGATAAGTCTTGCACCAATGCATAGGTAGCCGATTTCCCTGCACGATCTGTAGCTTCTACAGCCCCTTTTTCAAGTCCTGCAACTAGGAACAGCCCACAAGCTGCGCCACAGGTCTCTCTCATACGGCCTATACCACCTCCAAATGATGCAGACATCTTTAACGCTTGTTCTTTTGTAAAGCCATATAAATCGGCATATGCAGCCACTACTGCCTGAGAACAATTATAACCACTTTTGAAAAGCTCGACAGCATTTTCAACACGTTTCGTTAAATTTTCTTCTGTATATTTCATTTTATATATGTAATGAGCACTAAAAGTATAACTTTTCGAGCAATTTTTCGCATTTTTATTTAACTATTTTTTAGACAAAAAGAATAGGCAACACCGTTTAGTCTTTGACTCTTTACTAAAACGTGCATTGCCCTCTAAATTATGTATCTATAAATCTAGTTAAAGACTCATCTCGTTTATAGCTTTACATAGCTGATCTGGGCAAGATGTAGCTCTCTTACCACATGTAATACCTTCTAATCGTTTACACACCTCTTCTAAAGGCATACCTTTTACGAGACTACTAATTCCTTTTAAGTTTCCGTTGCAACCACCTGTAAAATTTACATCTACAAGCTTACCATCTTCTACTTCCAAATCAATTTGCGAACTGCATGTTCCTTTAGTTTTATACGAATACTTCATCTTTCAAGTTACTTTTAGTACCAATTTATGTTTAAAAACGGTTGCAAAGGTAGTCAAAAAAGGAGTGCCTAGAAAATAATGTACACTATAGCTTCTTAAATACTGTATCTAAACAAACTCTATATCCTCATATCTCCAATTCTACCCTGGGGGAGAAGTTCTACAACTGATAAAACTGTATGTCATTCGCATTACAGATGCAATAAAAAAGGGGTTAAGTGGTATATAAAAAAGTGTTAAGTTTTATTCGTTTTTTATGCAAAAGAGATTATATATCGTTACAAATAATAATTATTGATGCACAACAAGTTATTTAAATTCACTATACAATTAATAATCAGCAACTTTAATCTTACATAAATAAAAAAGCCTATAAACTTAAATATTAACAAACAATTCTATTCAAATGTTAAACTGGGGCCAATAAAGGTTGCAGTTTTGAAATAATTTGCTAATTTAATACTCGAAATCAAGATCCGTTTTTAACAACCGATTAATTGACAAAATACTTAGTAAACTTTATAAACTACAATGGCAAACGTATTATTAATTTTGGGTGGTCTATTTATGATCATTGTATTGGGGCTTCATACCGTTATCGTTAGTGGTGACAGGATACGCTGGCCTAAATACACGACTAGACCTATACTTATGATTCTGCCCTGGGTGTGTGGTTTAGTCTTACCGATACTTTGTTGGGCCAAACTAACCAAACTAAATTGGGCACTACTATTAATTCTTAATTTTGTAGTAGTATTCTTTCTTAGTCATGTGTTTGCCTACGTATTCTCTTCTTTCTTTGTGAAGATGAAAAAGTATGGTCCTAAGATACTTATTGCTACTATATTAGGCGTACTTTGTATTATTACTGGCTACTTATTAAAGTAAAATAAGAGAACAGTTATCTCCTACTAAAACATATTTAATAAATAATAGACAGAGGGTTTCGTTAAAATTAACGAAACCCTCTGTTCATTTATATAGATATATGCTACCCATTGATATATCTTTTTCGTTTAAACGCTCTGTTTATTTCACATTTTAATACATCACACGGTATATAAAAATATTTTTTAACGATATGCTTGTTTAATTAATTTTATTAGTTAATATTTGCAAAACAGAATTAGGCTTAAGTGATTTAACCCTAACTCTATTAAATAAAAAAACAACAACGCTAGTGATTTTATAAAAAATAGAAAATCTAGCACATATTAAATTATACAATCTAATACATTTTATTATGCAAAAACGCGTTAAAACCTTATTTGGGGTTTTTGGCTTTTTGTTGTTTGCGTTTGGTTGTTCCAGTTCTTCAAAGAATGGAACTCCTCCATACAATGCACAAAAGCCTATTCAGATTTCTGAATTTTTGCCCGATTCGGGAGGAATTCGAACCAAGTTTATTATAAAAGGTGATAACTTTGGCAACGACAAAGAAAAAATCAAAGTCTTCTTTAACAACAAAGAAGCACTTGTACTAGCCGTAAATCAAAATGTGATTTATACACTAGTGCCCAAACTAGAAGGAGGTAAAACCACCCTTAAAGTACAAGTTGAAAATCAAGACTTAGAGTACGAAGAAAAACATTTTAACTACATAGTAGCCTCATCGGTATCTACTGTTGTAGGAAAGGCTAAAGAAGGGGGTAATAAAGATGGAACTATTGGTGAAACCACGTTCTCGGCTCCTAGACATGTTTCAATAGACAAAGACAACAACCTATTTGTGGTAGATGCTGGTAGCAGCAGATTACGCTTAGTCTCTATTGATAAAAACAAATCAATCACACTATTTGATAAAACGCTATTAGGACAAATGGCATTTGTTAACGAAGAGCGTACAAAAATAATCTCTCTAGGAGATGGTGACCAAGGCCTATACTTGTTTGACTCGGATACGGGTTGGATTCCCGAAATATTGGGTAAGGTAGCTACTGCTGGGTCATGGATACATAGTGTAGTTATATCTCCAGACGAATCGCACGTAATAACACGAATTAATACAGGCAGATTATTGGCCATTCCATTTAACGGAGGAAAAGGGGTTAAGCCTGAAAGTGCTAAATACCTAGGAGAGGTGAAGCAAGTTAATGGAGGACAAAACGGACACCTCGTATATAACCCTGTAGATGGTTATTACTATTGTGCTACCCACCGTGACAATGTGATATGGAGAATAAAAATAGGACCAGAATATTCGGAAGAGACGACTATTATAGAGCCCTATATAGCCAACGGACTAGGTTTTGAAGATGGGCCAATCAGTTCGGCAAAGTTTAATACGCCTAAAGGAATGGCTGTAGATAGTGAAGGCTTTATATACTTAGCAGACGAGGGTAATCATAGAATTAGAAAGATTGATACAAGGAACGGAATTGTATCGACTGTGGCTGGTAACGGTACTAAAGGGTACAAAGATGGAGATCCTTTAGAAGCCGAGCTTAATGGACCACAAGGTGTGTGTGTAGATATCAATGATTTTATATACATAGCAGATGCTGGTAACCATTGTGTAAGAAAACTGGCTATTGAATAACTTCTAAATTCTAATAAAAATGGAAATAAATAAATTCAAATATATATTCCTGCTCGTTACCATCTTCCTTATTACAATACCAAACAACACTTTTGCACAAAGCAACGCTGTTACGGTAAAAGGGACTGTTATAGACGACATGGAAGAGACACTACCCGGTGTTAATATCTTCGTAAAGGGAAAAGAAAATAAAGGTACAATTACAGATATTGACGGGCAGTTTGTAATAAAAATCAATAAAAACGAGGTAATAACTTTCTCATATCTTGGTTTTAAAACACTAGAGATTCCTTACAGTAAGCTACCTAACAACAAGATTATAAAGATGGAGCCAGATTCCGAGACTCTTGATGAAGTGGTAGTTGTGGGTATGGGAGCGCAAAGGAAAGTGAGTGTTGTAGGGGCTGTAACTTCTGTTACACCCGCAGAACTAGATATTCCTTCAACCTCAATTACCAATATGCTTGGGGGTGTTGTTCCTGGTATTATCTCTATAGATAGAAGTGGAGAGCCAGGAAGTGATATCTCAGAATTCTGGATTAGAGGTATATCTACCTTCGGAGCAAATCAGTCTGCATTAGTTTTAATTGATGGTATTGAAGGACGACTAGATGATATAGACCCTTCGGATGTAGATAGCTTTTCAATTTTAAAAGATGCTTCGGCTACTGCTGTATATGGTGTGCGTGGTGCCAATGGGGTTGTACTAGTTACAACAAAGTCTGGACAAGAGGGTAAAATGAAAGTTACTTGGAAAAGTAGTGCTACCCTATCTTACTCGGCTAGAATGCCCGATTATCTAGATGCCTATGATTATGCAAAACTTGCCAATGAGGCTCGTGTTGTAAGTAATATGGAGCCTAGATATTCTGATGTTGAGCTTGATATTATTAAATACGGACTAGACCCAGACCTTTATCCAAATGTGAATTGGCAAAAAGAGATTTTAAAAAGAAACTCTATTAACCATCAGCATTATGTAAACGTTTCGGGAGGTGGTAAAGTGGCTCGTTACTTTGTTAGTTTGGGTGGTACTTTTAAAGATGCACTTTTTAAACAAGACAAAGTCAATAAATACGATACAAATGTAGCGTGGAATAAGTACACTTTCAGAGCTAAAGTAGAGGCTAATTTAACAAAACACACCGTTTTAGGTGTAGCTATGGATGGTACTATTGTAGAGAGAAACTCTCCTGGCTATGGCGACAACAACAATGCTCTTTGGGAGGCACAGGCCAACCTAACTCCACTTACTGTTCCTATAAGATACTCGAATGGATTACTTCCTGCCTATGGTAAAAATGGGAATGAGATATCTCCTTATGTGCTGCTAAACTATTCTGGATTTAAAGAGTCAAACCGTACAACAATGAACGTAAACATCTCTTTAAAACAAGACTTTAGTAAATGGATAAAAGGGCTCTCGGCTCGTGGTATGTTCTCGTATAATAATAACAACCACCACTCTGTTTATCGTAGAAAACTTCCAGATTTATACAAAGCATATGGTAGATACAACGATGGTACTTTAATGCTAGAGAAAACTGTACCTGCATCGAACATCAGCTTCTCAAAAAACTCTGGATCGGACAGAAGATATTACTTTGAAGGACAACTTACTTACGACAGAACTTTTAATGAAGATCATCGTGTAGGTGGATTATTGCACTATTACATGCAAAGTACAGAGAGCACAGAGGCAAATAATGAGATTGCTGCTATTCCAAATAGATACCAAGCACTATCTGCTCGTGCAACTTACTCCTTTAAAGATACCTATTTTATAGAGAGCAACTTGGGTTATACTGGTTCAGAGAATTTTAAGCCAGGTAAGCAGTTCGGACTTTTTCCATCCATTGCATTAGGATGGATACCTACTAAATACGAATTTATGCAAAAGGCATTGCCCTTCTTAGATTTTGTAAAAATTAGAGGTTCGTATGGTGAAGTGGGTAACGACAGAATTGGTGGTGGAAGACGTTTTCCATACCTAACTCTTATTAACTTCAACAATTCGGGCAGATGGGGACCTGGTGGACTTACTGAGGGACAAATTGGAGCAGATAACCTGCACTGGGAAGTAGCAAAAAAGTATAACCTTGGGATAGACTTTAAACTTTTCAATGACAGATTTGGGGGTACTTTTGAGATATTCCGCGATAAACGTGATAATATTTTCCAAGAGAGACAAATGATGCCCGAAGAGGTAGGAGCTGTAAATAAACCATTTACAAACGTAGGAAGAATGCGTAGTGAAGGTATTGAAGGTAATATATACTTCAACCACAAGTTCAATAAAAAACACGCCATGACGCTTCGTGCTAATATGACTTATGCACGTGGTAAGGTGTTGCACTGGGACCAAGATGCTGTAAGGTATCCATACCAATCTTATAGTGGTGTAGGACTAGGCATTCAACGTGGTTTAATAGCTTTAGGTTTATTTAAAGACGAAGATGAAATAAGAAGTAGCCCAAAACAGACCTTTGGAGAGGTTAGACCTGGAGACATCAGGTATAAAGACGTGAATGGAGATGGTAAAATTGATAACGATGACATCGTACCTATCGCACACTCTAATATTCCTGAAATACAATATGGTTTTGCAGCCGAATATAGATATAAGAACTGGACATTCAGCGCCCTATTTACTGGAGTTAGTAATGTAAACTTCTTATACGGAGGTAAAGGTTTCTACCCATACTCTGGTGGAGAAGTTGGTAATGTGCTATCTATCGTAAGTGAGCAGAAGAACAGATGGACTCCTGCTTGGTACTCGGGCGATGAGAGTACAGAGAATCCAAATGCAAGATTTCCTAGACTAACCTACGGACATAGCGAAAACAATAACCGTGCTTCCTCTTTTTGGCTAGCGAATGGAGCTTATTTAAGACTTAAAACGGTAGATGTATCGTACAGGTTTAATAACAGCAGAATCTTAGAAAAAGTGGGTATCCATAATTTAACCCTACAACTGATAGGACAAAACCTTGCTACTTGGGACTCTGTGAAACTTTGGGATCCTGGCCAAGCCTCATCTAATGGTGCAGCCTACCCATTACAGAGAACATTCTCATTCCAATTAACAGCTCAATTCTAACATTTGATTATTATGAAAATTATAAAAAAAATAATATTTTCCTTGTTAGCAATAACTCCATTTATCACCTCGTGCAACTACTTGAGCGTTGATAAATACTTTAATGATTTAACTCCTTTAGACTCTATATTTGCAAAGCAAGACTATTTAGAACGATACCTTTGGGGAGCTGCTGGATTACTTCCTAATCCTGGGAATTTATACGCTGGTTCGTATGGCCCATACATGACAGCAGTAGATGAGGTCTTACTGTCTTGGCAAAAAGGAGAGTATGGTGGAACATATCTATTTGCTGATAAAATTACCCCATTCAGTGGATACTATAACCTATGGGGACAATACTATAAGGGGATACGTAAGTGTAATATCATTCTTGACAGAATAGATGAGTGTAGAGATCTAAAATCTATCGATAGAAGAGAGATTTTAGGGTTAACGCACTTCTTAAGAGGAGCTTTTTACTACTATCTGCTAGAGCTTTATGGCCCTGTAGTTATTCTACCCGAAAAACCAATTTCGGTTGATGAAGATATTGATGCCATGTCCTTTGAGCGAAATACTTATAACGAGTGTGCAGAGTACATTTGTAAAAATCTAGAGATTGCATACTCACTTCTTGAGCCCAAAAGACCAACTACAAACTTTGATAGACCAACTAAATATGCCGCTGCTGCCCTTATGTCTAGAGTTAGAACATATCAGGCTAGCCCTTGGTATAATGGCAATCCGTTTTACTCGAACTGGACAACCAGAGATGGCCGTCATTTTATAGCACAAGAAGCCGATAAGCAGCTTTGGGGTAAGGCGGCGGCTGTATCTAAGAGAATTATAGATTCTGGACTGTTCTCATTGCACGTAGTTCCATCGGACGATGAAACGCCAAAATTCGAGAATGCTTCTCAAGCAGAATTTCCAAATGGTGTAGGTGGCATTGACCCCCTAAAATCGTATGCTGAGATGTTTAACGGAGAGGCCTTGGCTGTTAAGAACCCAGAAATTATATATCCAGCTAACTTATCAGGTAATGCAACTCAAATTGCCTTTCCTTTACATATGGGTGGTTGGAATGGTTTAGGAGTTACTCAGAAGTTAGTAGATGCCTACTATATGCAAGATGGCTCAAACTATGTTCAGGCAAATGACTATTATGAACGTATTGGCTCTGATAAGATATTTTCTGGATATACCTTAAAAGGATCGGCTGCTAAGATGTACGACAATCGTGAAATGCGTTTTTATGCAACAATCGGTTTTAGTGAGTGTTTCTGGCCAGCAACCTCTCTAACTGCACCCAATCAGAACCCTGAAGGCAGAACTAACCAAGTAATTACTTATTATGTAAATGGTAATACTGCCAAACAGGCTTCTAATCCTGAAGACTATAACTTAACAGGATATACGATGAAAAAATACATCCATCCTGAAGATAACTTTTGGTCGCAAGGTGCTGTTAAGCCTAAAACATTTCCTGCTTTTAGATATGCAGAAGTACTACTTAATTACGTAGAGGCTATTAATGAAATGTATGGAGAAAATCCATATCAAGAGGAGGTTGATGCTGATGGTATAACCTATACTGTAAAGTATGATCCGCAAGAGATTATGAAGTACTTTAATATGGTAAGGTTTAGAGCTGGTTTACCGGGACTTACACAGCAAGAAGCTAGCGACCCACAAACAGTTAGAGCCCTTATAAAGAGAGAAAGAATGGTAGAGTTTGCTCACGAAGGTAGAAGATATCATGACATAAGAAGATGGGGTATTGCAAATCTTGAAGAGAACAAACCCGTTCAAGGTATGGATGTAACCAAAAAAAGTGAAGAGAGAGAGGCATTCTACACAGTTACTAATATTGTACACAAATATGCCATCAGAACTTTTACTGATAAGATGTACTTCTACCCTATCCCTAGAGCTGTGATGAATAAGAATACCAAGCTGGTACAAAACCCTGGATGGGATGGCTGGGAAGGTTGGTAACAGTAAACAACTTTAATATTACAAATTATGAAATTTATAAAACATACGTTCTACATCCTCTTTATTGGGCTTTTTATAACAGCTTGTTCTGAAAAGTTACTGGATAAGGAACACTATAAAACAGAAATTTACCTTATTGGTGGATACGATAGAGTATGGCCAATAGATGTTATGTATTCCGATACGCCTTACGAGAGTTATTTTTCGGTCTCTTCGTCTGGAAGTTTAAGGCTAAGCCAAGATGTAAAAGTTGTAATGAGTATTAACGAAGCTTTAATAGACCACTACAATAATAAGTTCTTGGGGGTACTTAATCAAGACAAATTCTTGAAACCACTTCCTACAGATTTTTACTCAATACCAAACCTTACAAATACGGTTATTGAGCACAAAGAAGAGATCTATAAAACCGTGCCTATTGAAATAATGACAGAGGGAATTAATCCTGATATTCCATACGTTATTCCAGTACAGATAGATGAAGTGTCTGCTTTTGAAATTAATCCATCGGGAGAGAAGGTACTTATTCAGCTAAATATGCTTAATGAGTTTTCGGGAAGCTACCAACTAGATGGTTCTATTCTAGAAGCTGGTGAGGATAAGGAGAAGAGAATCCAAAAAATCAAGAATCTAAAAGCAGTTACCAAAGATAAGGTTAGAATGTTTATTGGAGCTGAAAATGAAATTGATGAAAAGATAGATGAACTTACTGTATGTCTAGAGGTACAGAAAATTCTCAGCAAAAACGATGCTGGAGAAGCGGTTTTTCCTGTTAGTATAACTGGCTGGAAAGATGTGAACGTTACTAATGGAAGTGGTACATACAATGAGCAAACCAAAACTTTTAATATTGAATATACCGTAGAGAAAGAGGGGGTTAGTAAATTGTATAAAGAGACTCTTACCAATAATAGTAAAGATGATCCTAAGTAATTGAACATAGAGTAGAAGCGTTGGAGTTTCTGGCTCTTCTACTCTATATTATTGTTTATCGACCTCATACAGAAGGCACAAAAGTATTATACGCTAAAAGATGTTTCCCTAAATAATAAAAACTATTAAGTATAGGAGAATACTAGTGTAGTACTAAGCTTATATAAAACAGTTGGGGAGCTCTATTTAATTTGGAGCTCCCCAACTGTTTTATTTTTGTATATTACTTAACGCCTATGTAAATATCTACCT
>JASLCG010000033.1 GCA_030151885.1 Bacteroides sp. | reverse complement strand
TCTTATTTACAAGTGATGCTATATGGGATAACTTAGAAGAAGAAAAACTTCCAGATATTAGAGGAGTCTTCTCCTTAACAGACTTTAGATGCCTACACCAACGAGACGGAGAGACTGTTAATAAGTTCATGAAAAACATTAATACAACCTTTGAAAAAGTTTATCCAAAAGGATTTGATATTAATGATGTTACCTATACTAACCTATCGAATGATAAGGTTATGCTTATAAACTACACATCTGGAACTACAGGATTTAGTAAAGGAGTAATGTTAACAGGCAACAATTTGGCTGGAAACGTTACTTATGGCATCCGTACAGAACTTTTAAAGAAAGGAGACTCTGTTCTATCATTTCTACCCTTAGCTCATGCCTACGGATGTGCATTCGATTTTCTTACTGCAACAGCCGTTGGTACACATGTTACTTTATTAGGTAAAGTGCCTTCGCCCAAAATTATCACAAAAGCTTTTGAAGAGGTTAAACCAAATCTAATTATTACAGTACCGCTAGTTATAGAGAAAATTTATACAAACGTAATACAACCTCTTCTAAACAAAAAAGGAATGAAGTGGGCTTTAAGTATTCCTGTTTTAGATAATCAAATCTATGGCCAAATTCGAAAAAAATTAATTGATGCTTTAGGTGGAAGATTTAAAGAAATAATTATTGGTGGTGCAGCTATGAATCCTGAAGTTGAGGAGTTTTTTTATAAAATTAAATTCCCATTTACAATAGGATACGGTATGACCGAGTGTGGTCCACTTATTAGCTATGCTCCATGGGATGAGTTTATAGAGGGTTCTTCGGGCAAGATACTTGACATAATGGAAGCTAGGATTTACAAAGAGAATCCAGAAGCTGTTCTAGGTGAAATTCAAGTGCGTGGTGAAAATGTAATGCAAGGGTATTATAAAAATGAAGAGGCTACAAAAGATGTCTTTACAGAAGACGGTTGGCTTCGTACTGGAGACCTTGGTACAATTGATGAAAACAATAATATCTTTATTAGAGGTAGAAGTAAAACTATGATTCTATCTTCTAGTGGACAAAATATATTCCCTGAAGAGATTGAAACAAGGTTGAACAATCTTCCATTCGTAGTAGAAAGTATTGTAGTACAAAAAGATAAAAAACTCGTAGCACTAGTTTATGCCGATCATGAAGCTCTAGGGGCATTAGGTTTAGATAATGAGCAAAGTCTTAAAACAATAATGGACGAAAACCTCAAAAATCTAAATAAATCTGTAGCTACATACGAAAAAGTAAACCAAATAATACTATATCCTACAGAGTTTGAAAAAACTCCTAAAAGAAGTATAAAAAGATATCTATACGAAAATATTTAATTTTCAGATAATAAATAACATCAAGGGTTTAATTTAGTAGTAAATTAAACCCTTTTTTATACCTTAAGTATATGTTAATATTATTTATAGGCATAAAAAAAGTAGCATCCATATGGATGCTACTTTTTTATTATGTGTGTAATTAACTTACTCAGCAACTACTTCAAAAGGAATCTCTACATTGATTTCTTTGTGAAGTTTCACAGTAGCTACGTAATTACCAACTTCTTTAACGCCTTTAACTACGATAAGTTTTCTGTCAATATTATGACCTAACTTTTCTAGTTCTTCAGCAATTTGAATGTTAGTAACAGAACCAAAAATTGTACCAGTTGAACTTACTTTAGTAGCAATTTTCAAAGCTACATCTTTAAGTTGTTCAGCAACAGCTTCTGCTTCTTTTCTAATTTTTTCTAATTTATGAGCACGTTGTTTTAGCTCTTCTTCAAGCATTTTGATAGCTGATGGAGAAGCAATAACGGCTTTACCTCTAGGGATTAGGTAGTTACGAGCGTAACCAGGCTTTACATCAATGATGTCACCTCTATAACCTAAACTTACGATATCTTCTTTTAATATAATATTCATTATAAATCCTCCTTCAATTATTTCATCATGTCAGTTACATATGGGAGTAACGCTAAATGGCGTGCTCTCTTTACTGCTTGAGCAATACGACGTTGGAACTTCAATGAAGTACCAGTAATACGACGAGGAAGAATTTTTCCTTGTTCGTTTAAAAATTTCTTTAAGAATTCTGGATCTTTATAATCGATATATTTAATACCATTCTTTTTGAAACGACAGTATTTTTTCTTTTTAACGTCTACTGAAGGTGGAGTTAAATATCTGATTTCTGATTGAGCTTGTGCCATAATTAATTACCCTCCTTTTTATTTGATTTAATGTTTCTTCTTTTAGCAGCGTATTCAGCAGCGTATTTATCTTGTCTAAAAGTCAAGAAACGAATTACGCGCTCGTCACGACGGAAACTTACTTCTAGTTGTTCAATAACAGATGGCTCTGCATTAAACTCAACTAGTTGGTAAAAACCAGTAGATTTTTTTTGGATAGGATAAGCCAATTTTTTAAGGCCCCAGTTCTCTTCATTGATAATTTCAGCTCCTTGAGAAACTAAAACATCTTTGAATTTCTCTACCGCTTCCTTCATCTGAGCGTCAGATAAAACGGGAGTCAAAATGAAAACGGTTTCGTATTGATTCATACTTGTTTAATTAAAAATAAATTAATAATTATATTTATTGCGGTGCAAATGTAACTAAATTAATAGCTTCTACCAAAATATAATAAAAGAAAATCTACTATTTTTCTTTAGGATTTACAAAAGAGAAAATTATCTTTGTATAAAAGTTGTTTTAGCAATAAATATATGACGAACCAGTATCAATTTGACTTAAGACTAATATTTGCTACACTCAATGGAAAAGTTTCTGCAGCAATATATAGAAAACTTTATAGAAACTTTAAAAAAGAGGGGTTAGACATTACACCAGAACAGTGGACTATCCTAATTTATCTATGGAAAAAAGATGGTGTAAAGCAGCAAGATCTTTGTGATGCAACATTTAAAGATAAACCAAGTATGACGCGCCTATTAGACAATATGGAGCGCCAACACCTTGTTGTACGAATATCTCAGGCCAAAGATAGAAGAACAAATTTAATCTATCTTACAAAGACTGGTCGAGACCTAGAAGAACCTGCAACTCGTATTACGACGTTGACTCTTACGGAAGCTTTAGAAGGAGTAACAAGTGAAGAACTTGAGGTTTGCCAAGAGGTAATGAAACGCATATTCTTCAACACTACAGAAGAAGGAGAGAGATAATATACTAGCATTGTTTACTAGACAACTTATTTACATCGTAAAATATAGTTTATTTTATGATTATAAATTTTTTGTATTAAAGAATAATGCTTTAATTTGTAGTTATTGAATAATTATAATTAACCTACATAATAAAGGACACACAATGAAAGGCTTTTTAAAATTTTCTGGAATTCTTGTAATTCTAATCGGAGTAATCATACTAGGAGTATGTGCATTAACAGACAACTTAAATAATAACGCATATTTAGGTACCTCTTTTGTTTTAATCCTTGTAGGATTTATTGGATACATTGCTATCAACAAAAGAATTACAGACTAATTAGTAGTTTACTACAAAGCATAAATACAAAAAAGCACTTATCTTAGATAAGTGCTTTTTTTGTATAGAATATTAGATTCTACTTATTACTCTTCTTCAGGTGTTATTAATTTATAACCTTTTCCATGAATGTTAATAATTTCAACAGATGGATCTAATTTTAAATGCTTACGAAGCTTAGTAATGTAAACATCCATACTACGTGCATTAAAGTAGTTATCATCAATCCAAATCGTTTTAAGAGCAAAGTCTCTTTGAAGTATTTCATTAGCATGAGCGCATAATAAACTTAATAATTCAGACTCTTTAGTAGTCAATTTAGTTTGTTGTTCGCCAATAACTAATAATTGCTTTTGTGTATCAAAAGTAAACTTACCAATCTTATACACATTCTTCTCTTTGTTTCTCTTACCACGAACTCTTCTTAAAATAGCTTCTATTCTAAAAGTTAATTCCTCCATACTGAAAGGCTTTGTAATATAATCATCAGCACCAATCTTGAAGCCTTCAAGAATATCATCCTTAAGAGTTTTCGCTGTTAAAAAGATAATTGGAATCTCAGCATTGATAGCACGTACTTCTTGAGCTAATGTAAATCCATCCTTTTTAGGCATCATTACATCAAATACACACAGATCATACTTATTCTTTAGGAACGCTTTATACCCTTCTTCTCCATCAGGATATAAATCAGCAGCATAACCTTTAGCTTGTAAATACTCTCTTAATAACATGCCAAGATTTTCATCATCTTCACATAGTAAAATACGTAATGTTTCGTCCATATCATTTATTTTTTAATAACGGTAATGCAATAATAAATTTTGTACCTACGTTTAAATCACTCTCTACTTTAATTGTTCCATGATGTTCGTCAATAATCTTTTTCACATAGGCAAGACCTAATCCAAATCCTTTTACATCGTGCAGATTACCTGTATGCACGCGATAAAATTTATCAAAAACTTTTTTAATATCTTCTTTTTTAATTCCAATTCCATTATCCGCAATAGAAATCATCAGTTTATCTGCCGAGTTCCATGTTTTAACAGTAAGAACTAAATCTATTTCTTTATTTCGATACTTTACAGCATTGTCCATCAAGTTAAAGACAACATTAGTAAAGTGCATTTCATCTACAAATACATCGGCATCATCAGCTTTTAAGTCCGACTCAATATGCCCACCATATTGTTCTACTTTAAGTCCAAATGTATTAATAACACCTCCTATTAAATCATTGGCGTCTAATTCTCTTAGTTTTAGAGTAGCTCTTTGCCTATCAAACATAGACATCTGAAGTACTTTTTCTACTAAGAACTGTAATCTTTTCGTCTCATCATTAATAACTTTAGATATATGCGTAAACATAGATGGAGACTTCCCTATAACAGGATCCTTTAGCATTTGAGCAGCCAAGGAAATAGAAGATATAGGCGTCTTCAATTCGTGAGTCATATTATCAATAAAGTCATTTTTCATTTCAGAAAGCTTCTTTTGTCTTGCTATAGCTATTAACGTAAAAATAAAAGTCATTAGCAAAACAGCAGAAAATATTGTTGAAGGTACCATGAAATTAACAGACTCGTAAATGTAATCTCTTCTGTCTGGAAAGTGAACTTTAATAAAGCTCATCCTTGCAGGAGGATCATTTGGAAATAAAGGTTGTGCATAAACACGATCATTTCCTCTACTTTCATAGTCCGAGCACTTATAAATTTCATTACCACTTCTATCAACTACTTGAAAGTGATATAATAAAGGAATACCATTGTTTATAAGCTCAGCTTTTAAATAATTATCTAACTGTTGAAAATCAACTCTTTCATCAATATTCTTTTCACTAGCCTTATAAATCAGTTGCCAAACTACATCTTCTAATAGCGAACGCTGATAAACATATCTATTTTTAATGATATCTGCCAAAGACCTCGACGTCTGAGGAATAGACTTCCCTCCTGACTTTTTAGGTAAATCTACACTTAAATTTCTATCCTTACTTCCTAATGATTGAACTTCAAATGTAGAGTAAGAGCTACCATCAGGACTCGTAATTGTTATTTGTTGCGAAAAAGACATATCTCTAGATGGAGATTCAACATATGCTTTACGCTCTGAATCTGAGATATCTTTCATTAACCACCTTTCAGTTTCAGCCAGTTCAACATGCTTTGAAACCCTATAAAGGCTTCTGCGTACTGATTCATCAAACTGCTCATTTCGCATATTAATCATTTCGTCAATATAACGAACTTGCAAGTAAATAAGGCTCAGAAAGGAGAACGCCATCACTATTCCCAAAATCCATATAGTAGATTTCTTCATATTCTTAATTTAACATACCCTAATTAACAAATAGGCTAAATTTTCTTTGATGATACTTTTACTTAAATATTTTTACAATTTAGATTTATAAATTATCAAAACATTTTACATAACAACAAAGCAAGTAGCATTTTAGTTTGCTAAATTAGTAAAAAATTAACAATTCAACTAAGTTTTGTTATACTAATGAATTCTTAAATATAATAAAAATCGGTCTAATTTGCTCATTAACACACTAGACCGATTTTAACAATACTCTAACTATTACTTATTCTTTTGACAACTTTGTTTCAAATTCTTTAATTAAAGATTGTTGAACATCTGTTGGAAGAATTTCGTAATCAGCAAATTTCATTATAAAAGAAGCTCTTCCTCCTGTTAATGAGCTTAATGCAGTCGAGTAATCAGATAACTCTTTTAAAGGAACACGAGCCTGAATTTTTTCATACCCTTTTTCACTATCCATCCCCATTATAATGCCTCTTCTTCCTTGAAGATCACTCATTACATCACCCATATAATCAGAAGGAACAAATACTTCTACTTTATAGATTGGTTCTAAAACTTTGGGTGCCGACTCCTTAAATGCAGCACTAAAAGCATTCCTACCCGCCAACATAAAAGACACCTCATTAGAATCAACGGGGTGCATCTTGCCATCATAAACTATGACTCTAACATCTCTAGCATACGATCCTGTTAAAGGTCCTTTTTCCATTCTAGCCATAATTCCTTTTTCAATAGCAGGAATAAAACGCGTATCAATAGCACCTCCAACAATACTATTTACAACAACTAGTTTTCCTCCCCACTCCAAATTAAATTCATCTACACCTCGTACGCTTATCTTAATTTCTTGTCCATCTATTTTATAAGTAGGTTTAATATCTTGTCCTTCAACAAAAGGTTCAATAATCAAAGAAACTTCACCAAACTGGCCTGCTCCTCCAGACTGTTTTTTATGGCGATAGTTAGCTTTAGCAGCTTTTGTTATTGTTTCTCTATAAGGAATACGAGTTGGAACCAAATCAACAAGTATTTTTTCATTATTCTCTAATCTCCACTTTAAAGTTCTTAAATGAAACTCTCCTTGCCCATGCACTACAATCTGTCGCAGCTCTTTTGATTGTTCCACAATCCATGTAGGATCCTCTTCTTGCATTTTCATGATAGCAACCATCATTTTCTCTGTATCGCTTTCATTTTGAGCATATATAGCACGCGAGTATCGTGGACTTGGGTATTTCAGAAAATTAAACTTGTTATTACTTCCTTTTCCATTCAAAGTATTTCCTGTTTTAACATCTTTCAGTTTTACAGTAGCCCCTATATCACCTGCTTGCAATTCTGAAACTTTTATTCTATTCCCTCCTGAAACTACAAATAACTGAGCCATCCTCTCTTTAGTACCTCTATCAGCATTGGTTAACTCATCTCCCTCCTTTACAGTTCCACTCATAACTTTAAAGAAGGACACTTCTCCAATATGAGGCTCAACACTAGTTTTAAAAAAGAACAAAGATGTTGGTCCACTGGCTTCAGGTTTTACAACCTGATCTTCTGTATTATTCACTTCCGGCATTTCCGAAACAAAGGGCACTACATTTCCTAAAAACTCCATAAGTCTACGTACACCCATATCTTTTCCAGCACAAACACAAAATACAGGAAACATTCCTCTGGCCACTAGCCCTCTGCGAATCCCTTCTCTCATTTCATCTTCAGATAGAGAGTCTTGTTCAAAGAACTTTTCCATTAATCCCTCATCATTTTCTGCAGCGGCTTCTATCAGTGCTTTATTCATTGCCGTTGCCTTTTCAATTTCAGATTCTGGTATAGGCTCTATTTTAGGCTCACCTCCGTTTGGTCCCCATGAATATTTCTTCATCAATAACACATCAATTATCGAATTAAAATTAGGGCCTGTTTCTAATGGATACTGTATAGGAACTACATTGTTTCCATATGCTTCTCTTAATTGTTCTAAAATTTGATCATAGTCGCACTTCTCATTATCTAACTGGTTAACCAAAAAAATAACCGGTTTACTTAACTTTTCAGTATATCTAAAGTGATTTTGAGTTCCAACTTCAACACCATATTGGCCATTTAATAAAATAATAGCCGTATCTGTCACATTAAGCGCAGTAACGGCACCACCAATAAAATCGTCTGCCCCAGGGCAATCAATAATATTCAGTTTTTTCTTATTCCACTCTACATGAAAAATAGATGTAAAAACCGAATATCCATACTCTTGTTCTACAGGAAAATAATCACTGGCTGTATTATTCTCTTCAATAGAACCTATTCGCTTTAGCTGGCCACCCTCATAAAGCATTGCTTCAATTAATGTGGTTTTCCCAGCCCTAGAACTGCCCAACAGGGCAATGTTTTTAATCTCGTTTGTTTGATACGTTTTCATAATGATTCAAATTTTAGATTAACAACTATTTTGTAACTTTTAAGGTATTAGCAACTTAGAAATAATATATTTTCTTAACAATTTTGAGCTAGTGTTATGCAACATAATATTGTTACTATTATTAATATCTTTGTAAATTATATATGGATCTTATTTCAAAGTATTCTAATGGAAAATAAGACTCTTTACCTAAAGTAAAAAAACAATGGCTGGAATTTATATACACACCCCTTTTTGCAAAACTAGATGTAATTATTGCGACTTCTATTCAACCGTACAATCTGAATTGACCGATGATTTTATTAATGCATTATGCATAGAGTTACAAAACAGAAAAGATTACATTAACAATGAAGCAGTAGAAACAATATACTTCGGAGGTGGAACTCCATCTCAATTATCTATAATACAATTAGATAAGATTTTTAATACCATATCAAAACATTACTCGTTTGCAAGTGATATGGAAATAACGCTAGAAGCTAATCCCGATGATTTATCTCTAAACTATCTTAAAGGACTAACTCATCTCCCAATAAATAGACTTAGCATAGGAATTCAAACTTTTAATGATGAAATGCTTACAAAGTTAAATAGGAGACACAATGCCAAGCAAGCTAAAGAAGCAGTTAAGAACGCTCAAGATTATGGCTTTCACAACCTAAGTATCGACCTAATGTATGGACTTCCTAATGAAACACTACAAGAGTGGGAAAATGATTTAAAAGAAGCCATACTATTAGACCCTGAACATATATCTGCCTACCACTTAATATACGAAAAAGGGACCAAACTGTATAATTATTTAAAGAAGGGTTACGTAAAAGAAGTTGACGAAGAAATAAGCTTACAATTTTTCAAAAAACTAATCGATTATCTTACAAATTCAAACTACGAACATTACGAAATATCTAACTTTGCTAAAAAAAGTAAATATGCAAAACACAACACTTCATATTGGTTAGGTAAAACCTATTTAGGCTGTGGACCTTCGGCACACTCATACAACACAAAAACTCGTGATTATAATAATGTTAGCCTAAAAAAATACATAGATACAATGAGACTAAACAAGAGCTGTATAACGACAGAAGAGTTAAGTTTAGAGACCCAATATAATGACTATATTATTACAGGTTTGAGAACAAGATGGGGTGTATCGTTAAATAATATTAAAATAAATTTTGGAAATAAATTACATACCTATGCATTAAATATGGCACAAAAGCACATCAAAAATGGACATTTAATAGTCAATAAAGACCATTTAATACTATCTAAACAAGGTATATTTATATCAGATGGAATAATGTCGGACCTTATTTTTGTATAAATATAACATGTATGTATTAACAATAGTAAACAATACAATCTAAAAGTATCGTTAAATACCTTGACTATTATAGCTTTGTAGTACAAAGAGCAAAGAAAATGACTATATTTGCAGAAAATTTGAAACAGCTATGTCTAAAGGAGAAGTACTGATAATATTGGCCATTCTAGGCTCATTATCTTTTGGATTGATAGTAGGATATTTTATAAGAGGTAAAAACATTTCTTCAGTAGGAAAAATAATTACAGTTCTAATATGGGTTCTACTGTTTTGTTTAGGTGTAAAGGTGGGTACTGATGAGAAAGTAGTGGCCGAATTACCTAAAATTGGTTTAGAAGCACTAGCTATTACGCTAGGTGCAGTGATAGGAAGTATGTTTTTTGCATGGTTACTATGGCGTATAGTAATAAAAAGAAATCAAAACTAAGATGAAGGGCAGTTTAGTTATTATTTTATTTTTTATTCTCGGTGCATTTTTAGGAATTAAAAATCTATCTCCTGATTTTGTATTAGAGTATAATGTTAGCTTATATGCTTTATGTGCATTAATGCTTTGTATAGGTATTACTATAGGTAGTGATCCTAAAATGTTAAGAAGTTTAAGAAGCCTAAACCCTAGATTATTTTTATTACCATTAATGACTATTATTGGTACACTTCTGGGAACAGCTATTGTAGCAATATTATTTAGCAAACACAGCATTACAGAGTGTATGGCTGTAGGGTCTGGATTTGGATATTATTCTTTATCTAGTGTACTTATTGGAGAAAAAAAAGGAGCAGACTTAGCTACAATTGCACTATTATCTAATATAATTCGTGAAATTATAGCACTAATGGGAGCCTCAACGTTCTATAAGTATTTTGGAACTTTTGCACCTATTTCTGCTGGTGGAGCTACTACACTAGATACAACATTGCCAAGTATAACTAAAGTAGTAGGACAAGACTATTCTGTACTTTGCATTTTTCATGGTTTAGTACTAGACTTAAGTGTCGTATTCCTTGTTACTATTTTATGTTCTATATAAACTAAATCATTACATTTACATAAAATAAGAGCTACACAATTTGTGTAGCTCTTATTTTATACCCTTTTTTATTAAGAAAGGACATTATTATTATCGGAATAGATATAGGTTATTGCCGACATACCTAACACTTGTTGCCGACATACCTAACGCTTATTGCCGACATACCTAACGCTTGTTGCCGATATACCTAACGCTTG